>JAITGB010000132.1 GCA_031280945.1 Spirochaetales bacterium | reverse complement strand
TTCTCAAATGGCCATAACAGCCGAAACGATTGACGAATACATAGCGCGGTTTCCTCCCGAAGTACAAAAACGCCTTCGGGAACTGAAGGATTTTATCAAAACCGAATCTCCGGACGCGGTAGAGAAAATCTCCTACGGAATGCCCACCTTTTACCTCCACGGAAACCTCGTTCATTTTGCGGCCTTCAAGGACCATTACGGATTTTTCCCCGCGCCTTCGGGAATTGAAAGCTGCATAGAGGAGCTTGCGCCCTACCGCACAGGAAAAGGAACCCTGCGTTTTTCCCTCACAGAACCCTTCCCCTGGGACATACTGCGAAAGGTTATCCGGTTTAGAATCAGGGAGAACACCGAAAAAGCCCGGGCCCGCGCCCAGAAAGCGGCAAAGAAAACCGCCGTTAAAAAAACATCAGTTTGAGAGAGAGAACAGGTTTATTTTGAGTAAAAATCAAAAATTAGAGTAAAAAGAGGGTTGCCGCGAGGCCGCTTCCCAGGGGAATGATGAGATTGTCAAGGTCTTTGATAGGGACAGCTTCGAGGGCGGCGGCAGTGAGAGCTATGATAACAGCGGCGTATGCGGGGAAGCTCATGCGCAGGGTTATGAAAAATACCGCGAAAAAGCAGGCGAGGCTTCCCTCGAGAGTTTTGCGCATCATGCCGGGGAGGCGGATTTTACCTATGGATTTACCGACTATGCTGGAGAGGCTGTCGCCAAAGGCAAGGGCGTAGATGGCTGCCGCCGCGGCTGTTTCTTTAAAGATGAGGAGGGCGGCTATTGCTCCGGCGCAGAGGGTTATGGGGCCGAGTATTACGCGGTCCTGAAAATCCGCAGGGCGGGCAGCCGCGGCTGTAACGCCGGTTATAAAGGGGATGCGGAATCCCTGCGCGCGCCGTATTTCAGCGAAGCTGTATGCAACTAGGCCGGCCGCGAGGAGAAAAAGCGTAGGAGTTCTGCCGATGAAGGCGGCGCACAGGGGCACGAGGGCGACCGTCATGTGAATGGACTTGCGGATGAGTTCGGTGCGGATTTCCTTTGCTATGCTTTTTTTAGCCTGTATAAGCGCTGGGATGCCGGTTGCGGTAACCATACCTTATATTTAAGCAAAAATTATGCCAAGTTTTTTGGAAGGGAAAATCGCTGTAAGTTGTTGTGGGATAAGGAGTTATTGAACGGTCTTGGCCGGGTAGTTTGTGGGCTGTCCGGCCCTGTATGGTTTTTTGTACAGCTTTTTCCATTTTTGCTATTGCGGTTTGACGCCTCAAAAACACGATTAGAGTTGGAACTACGCAAGAGCTGTACTTGAGCGTTTTACCGGGCCGTGCATATTTATTTCTCCGTAAGATTATAAACCCCGTCCCAGGAATCTTCCGGCGGCTCCTCCAGGAATTTTTCGCAGCGGTCAAGATACTTTTTCGCGGGGCCCTTGCCCTCTTCAAGATTCAAAGTCTCACGAAAACCCTCCGCCGCTTCTTTCCAGCTCCGCTTCTCAAAAAAATCCAGCGCCTCATGGAAAACCGTAACGAGCTTCCTCTCCCCAGGCGAGGCATTCTCCTGTGTTTCCACAAGTTCATGCAGGCGCACGGGCTCATTGATGCCCACAACGCGCACACGGTCGAGCCTGCGCACGAGAATTTTTCCGTCCGTCTCGTTTATCGTAGCCTCCGAAGCGAGCATGAAGGTTCCGTACTGCTTGTTGACCCCTTCAAGACGAGCGGCAAGGTTTACAGTATTTCCCATAATCGTATAATTCATTTTGTTTTCCGTACCCATGTTGCCCGCAACCATGCTGCCCGTATTGATGCCGATGCGGGTTAAAAGCGGCATGTGCGAAAGCCCTTCCTCCAAAATCACTTTGTTCAGTTCCCTCTCTGTCTTCTTCATTTGTATAGCCGAAAGGCAGGCCCGAAGAGCATGGTCGGGCAAGTCAAGGGGCGCTCCGAAAAAAGCGATAATGGCGTCTCCTTCGTATTTATCTATAGTTCCCTTCTCATTCAAAACAATATCGCTCATCGCCGTAAGGTACCGGTTCAAAAGCCGGACAAGCTCCTCCGGGTCGAGCCTCTCCGATATGGTGGAAAAACCCTGAATATCGGTAAAAATGGCGCTCATGTGCCGCTTCGTGCCCCCAAGCTGGAGCCGCGAGGGGTCGGCGATAATCTCCTTGACAACATCGCCTGAAACATAGGTGGAGAACGCCTTGCGGATAAACTGTTTTTCCCGTTCCGATGTCGCGTAGGAAAGGATTTCGCGGATAATAACGGCGCTCGTCATAGCGAAAACAGCTCCCAGGGGACCGAAAAAAATTCCGGTAAAACGAAAAAGAAAAAGAGATGTTCCAAAGACAAGAGCCGCCATAAAGAAACCCAGGATAGAACGGGAAAAAGGCTCCAGGCCCCCGCTTGCGATAAAAAAGAGCGGAACAAACGCAAGGGTAAAAATAATTCTCCAGGCAATGCCAAGCGGCCTGATAAAAGACTCTGAGAGAATCATATCGAGTACCACTGCGTGCGTACCAACGTTCACGTATTCCGCCCAAAAAGGGTTAGCGCCAATATCCGTTGTCCCCGTATCAACCCGTCCCAAAATGCAGAACTTATCCTCCACCTTGCGCCGCAGGGAAGAGCTTAACTCTTCGTATCTGTCAAGGTCAATTTTTAGATACTCTAGAAGCGAGATAATATACTCGGCCTCCTTACGAACCACAAAAAAGTTTTGGGGGAACTCTGCCTCTATACGCGGAAGAAGCTCCTCAATCCTCAGGCCCGCATCCGCCTCAAGGAGCTTCCGTATTAAAGCGTGGCTCTGCCTGCGCTCTTCCCTATAGGCATCGTAGCTTTCAGAGCTGCCCTGTTCCAAAGCGGTGGAACGCAAAAGCCGGGCGGCATTAAGATGCTCTTGCAGTTCCCACGCGATGCGGGACAAGGCCGAAAGAGACGGCTCAAACTGCGCAAAAAAAGAAATATCCACGGAGCCCAGAGCGCGGCTGTATTCTTCCAGTTCACTCTCAATATCTTCCAGAAGAGAAAAGTCCGCGAATGAAATATGGCTGTAACTCTGCCTGTAATCATAGGGCGGCCAGTCGAGCATCATACGGCCTTCGCTGTCAAGGGGAATCGTTACGTCCTTTTTCTCGCCGCCCGGAAACAGGGCGCCTTTCATCTGAAGTTCTGTGCCGGAAAGTTCAATCGCGGGGTTTCCCAGATAGTGAACAAGGGGCGCAAACGCGAGCTGCAGATACCAGCGGCCGTGAATGTTCTGCGCAAGATATATGCGCCTGCGGATGCCGTCCGCATCAATTTCTACGTTGGTAAACCCCGCGCCCACGGCCGTTTCCGCAAAAACCGGTAAAGGCGGAAGAATATCTACAAACCGTCCCCGCTGGGCCTTCTGCGAAGCGCTTACCGGGTAGGTAAAACGCTCCTCAGCCAGGGGCCTTCTGCGAAGCTGCTCTTCGTCGGTTAAAGCCTCCGAGCGCAGGTTCAGCGTAACCCAGCTTTTTCCCAAAAGAGCCGAAGCCTGCGCAAGGTATACATCATCATCGCGCGCTACGCTCTGGGCTTTTTCGTAGAGCCCCTGTCTCTCTTCACCGATAAGACCGGAAAGCTCTCCCGCATAGAGGTCAAGTTCAAGGCGGCCTATTCTGCCTGCTTTAATGGCCGCAAGAAGAGCCTGGGCAGCGGAATTGATTTCGGAAAAACTCCGCGTAAAATCCTGAGCCAAACCCCTGCCCAGGTAAATGTCGTCCACGCCCTTACGCCCTTTGTCGATAAACTCAATATCAAAAATAGCCGCCCGCGCTCCGAATTCCTTCAGGCGCAGAAGTCCGTCCCCTGTTACAGAACGCGGCCAGGGGAAAAATCCGTTGTAGGCAATAGCGTTGTCATCAACATCAAGGAAAACCACTTTGTCCGTATGTTCACGCTCCGGCCGTATGCGGAGAAAGAAATCGTACAGCCTGTCTTCAAGCGGCCCCAGATACCCCACACCATACAGAAAAGAGAAAAAAAACGCCGCTGCCGAGGCGATAATAATATTTTTCCAGAATTTCAACGACAAGCTCCTTATACCCGTTGGCTCTTAAGGGTAACAGCGCAAGGGTTTTGCTGCAATTTTTGCGGTTCGCTTCAGCGAACCGCAAGACGCGCAAGGGATAGTAGCGGAAAGCCCACAGAAAGCGCATCGGCGCTTTCGAGGACTTGGAGCGGATAGCCCGATTTTTTCGGGCCAATGGCCCGGAAAAAATGCGCCCGGAATCTTCAAAAAACAATCCCTTACCCGCACACAATAATTATCGCAGGGTTAAATAATCCCCTCATACACGTGCTTCTCTTCGCCGTTTAAGGTAACTTCAAGATTATCGGCAAGAATTTCAAAAGCCCCGGACGCGGAAGCGATTCCAACGACGGAAGGATTTTCCGCGTGAATACGCTCCCAGGGCACGGAAGAAAAACCTTCAAGAACATAGCCCGCGATGCCGGAAACAAAAGGAAGAAAACTCTCGTCAAAATGCCGCGCAACAAGAATCTCATCCCCGGTGAGCATGAGTTTCGCCGAGGCTTCCTTCGCGTTTTCGGCGCGCACAACCCTGCCCGTTACTTCACCGCCGTACCCTCTCTCACCCCGGCAGAGGATATTACCCAAAAAGTACACGCGCACCATATTGGTAACAAGAGGCGTACCCACGGGAACGCCGGCGACAACAACAACCTTGTCTGTTTTTTTCGCATAGCCTGAATGAATGAGGGCCTTGAGCCCATTGTGAATCATCGTATCCGAATCGCGGGACTCCGCAGTTACAAGGGGCTGAA
>JAITGB010000129.1 GCA_031280945.1 Spirochaetales bacterium | reverse complement strand
CCATGCGCATTAAACTCTCGTATGAGAGTTTGAAAATAAAATAATGCGTCATGGTGACGCAAGAGGGAGTAATGGAGGAAGATTATGAAAAGATTTATTGTTTTGTTTGCGGCATCAATAATTGGTTTTTCCGGATGCGCTTCAATCATGTCAGGCTCAAGGCAAGACGTCAGAATTTCAAGTTCTCCTGAAAATGCAAATGTTGTGATTTATGATAAACACAATATGCAGGTATGGGATGGCAGTACCCCTATTGTTGCCAATTTGAAAAGAGGAGCTGGTTATTTTAGCGGAGCTTCATACCGTGTTGAAATAACCAAGAAAGGATATGAAAAACAAACTGTAGAAATATCATCCGGGTTAAGTGGATGGTATTTAGCGGGAAATATAGTGTTCGGGGGATTAATCGGCTGGATAATTGTTGACCCGGCATCAGGCGCGATGTGGACATTAGAACCTGAAAATGTTAGCGCCGATTTGCGCCAAAGTTTATCCTTTCATGATAACGTAAATGATGAAGGAATTTATGTTGTATTAAAAGAACAAATTCCAACAGACACTTTCGATTCATTGAAATTGATAAAGGTAAATTAAAAGTGCGCAGCCCCCAACCAGAGGTGGGGGCTGCGCACTTTATGTAAACTTTAGACCCGCCCTGCGGGCGGGCCTTTGGTTCGTGCGGGATTTTGCGGAGCAAAATCCCGCAGTGCGCAAGGGATAGAAGCGGAAATCCCGCAGAAACCGCGAAGCGGTTTTGAGGAATTGGAGCGGATAGCCCGGTTTTTTGCTCTCGCAAAAAATGCGCCCAAATTCTAACTCCCTGTATGTTTACCTCCGGGCGGAACTGCGCTACACTTGGGCTTCGATGAAAACGCTGCGGGCGCTACGGGCTTCGGAAAAAGATTTTCTTCCTGTTTCGCTTGAGGACGCGCGGGGGCGCGGCTGGGATTCTCTTGATTTTGTCTGCGTAACGGGGGACGCGTATATTGACCACCCTTCGTTTGGGATTGCGGTTATTTCGCGGGCGCTTGAGGCTGCGGGTTTTCGGGTGGGCGTGATTGCGAGGCCGGATTTTAGGAGCGCGGCGGATTTTAGGAGGCTGGGGAGGCCCCGGCTGGGGTTTCTTGTTACGGCGGGGAACATTGATTCCATGGGGTCGAATTATACCGCAGCGCAGAAGCCCAGACGGGACGATGCCTATGCTCCGGGGGGGCGGGGCGGCGGGCGGCCTGACAGGGCTTCTATTGTGTACGCGGCGCGGGCGCGGGAGGCCTACAAGGGCGTTCCTGTTATTCTGGGGGGCCTTGAGGCGTCTCTCAGGAGGCTTTCGCACTACGACTATTGGGATAACAAGGTGAGGAGGTCTATTCTTCTTGACGCGAAGGCTGACCTTCTTGTGTACGGTATGGGCGAGGCTCAAATCCTGGAGATTGCAGCGCGGCTTGCGGCACGAGCTTCGGGGCCTGAGTCCGGCGGGGAGGAGCTTCGCTCCTTTCTTGCGGGAATTCCGGGTACGGTGTATGCGGCTTCTTCTCTGCCGGCGGGCTGGGAGGGCATCGCGCTTCCTTCGTTTGAGGAGGTTTCGGTTTCGCCCAGGGTGTACGCACAGAGTTTCGCCCTCCAGTACGCGAACACCTCCCCGCGAAGCCAGGCTCTTGCGGAGAGCTACGGGGAGGGGGATTTCCGGCGCTTTGTTATTCAGGAGCCTCCTGCCCCGCCCTTGTCCCAGAGCGAGTTTGACAGGGTTTCCGGCCTGCCCTATGCGCGAACCTATCATCCTGTCTACGAGGCGGAGGGCGGGGTTCCCGCTATAGAGGAGGTGAAATTCAGCCTGATTTCTTCGCGGGGCTGTTTTGGTTCCTGTTCGTTTTGCGCCCTCACGTTTCATCAGGGCCGCATTGTTCAGGCGAGGAGCCATGAGTCCCTCATACAAGAAGCCCAGGCTCTTACAAAGATGCCGGACTTTAAGGGTTACATTCATGACGTGGGCGGGCCCACGGCGAATTTTCGCGGGCCTGCCTGCGCGAAGCAGGAGGCCGGGGATTTTTGCTCCCACAGGGAGTGTCTTTTTCCCCAGCCCTGCAAAAACCTGAAAACAAGCCACAGGGATTATTCCCTTCTTTTGAAAAAACTGCGGGACCTCCCCGGCGTTAAGAAAGTTTTTATACGTTCAGGGCTTCGCTTTGATTATCTCATGGCCGATGCCGCTTCCGGCGGGGGCGATACTTTTTTCCGTGAGCTGTGCGAGCATCATATTTCCGGGCAGCTCAAAGTCGCGCCGGAACATATCTCCGCAGGGGTTCTCTTTCTCATGGGAAAGCCCGGACATTCCGTGTACAGGGCCTTTGAGAAAAAGTACGCGGATATAAACGCCAGGCTGGGGAAAAAGCAGTATCTTGTTCCCTATTTTATTTCGGGCCCCCCGGGCAGCTCTCTTACGGAGGCTGTGGAGCTTGCCGAATATTTCCGGGACAGGCGTTTTATTCCCGAACAGGTTCAGGATTTTTATCCCACGCCCGGAACCCTTGCGGCCTGTATGTATCACACGGGAATAGACCCCCGCACGGGGCAGCCTGTTTTCGTTCCCAAAACTCCGCGCGAAAAAGCCCTCCAGCGCGCCCTCATGCAGTACAAAAATCCCAAAAACCACGCCCTTGTCCGCGAAGCCCTCCG
>JAITGB010000115.1 GCA_031280945.1 Spirochaetales bacterium | reverse complement strand
TTGACGTTTTCCACGTCCGCTGCGGGGAGGTCTATTTTGTTGATAACGGGGAGAATTTCAAGGTTGTGTTCCAGAGCCATATACATATTGGAGAGGGTCTGGGCTTCAACTCCCTGGGTTGCGTCTATGAGAAGGAGGGCGCCTTCGCAGGAGGATATGGCGCGGGAGACTTCGTAGGAAAAATCAACGTGTCCGGGGGTGTCGACGAGGTTTAAGGTATAGGTTTCCCCGTCTTCTCCCGTATAGGGAATGGTGATGGCGGTTGATTTAATAGTTATGCCTCTTTCCCTTTCTATGTCCATGCTGTCGAGCATTTGGTCTTTGAAATTTCTGTCCGACACGACGCGGGCTTTCTGGATAAAGCGGTCCGCGAGAGTGGACTTTCCGTGGTCTATGTGCGCGATAATGCAAAAATTGCGTATGTTTTTATTTTTCATATAAAGTTGTTCTGCTCAAAGTACGCGCCAAGCTGTACTCCCGCATCAAGAAATCCTGCCTTTTGTTTTTTTATTGCGAGCTGCATGAGTACAATCCTGCGCTCGTTATCGACACGCCATGAGTGTAAGGTAAAAGGGTCGTTTTCGGAGATGCCTGTTTCATCGGCAACCGAACCGGGGAGAACTCTTTCCACGGCGTAATCGCTTGCGGAGGAAAAAAACTCCGAAACGGGATTGCGGGAAATCATGAGCCGGCGCGCCGAAAAACCAAAAAGCGGCGGAAAGAGGTTTTCTTTAATGTCGCGGTTTAAGGAAACTTCAAGGGGGCTGTAGGGTCTTTTTCCCAGAGCAAGATAGATGATTTTTTCCGCGCCGAAGCGGAGTATTGTTACGGGGATAAAAGTTTCCGGCTCCAGGGAGAGAAGAACGTCCTGGGCTCCCCGTATGGTTCGTACCTTTTCGGTATTAATCGCAAGAACGCGGTCGCCGGGACCTATTCCCGCTTCCCGCGCGGGAGACTGCGGAGCTGCGTAGAGAACTTCAAGCCCGTCTTTTGTTTCGTGGACGGAGAGGCCAAGCCACGAGTGAGTAATTTCCCCTTCCGTATACAGGCTGGGAAGGAATTTCAAGACCCAGTATCCGGGTATGGCAAAATTGACTCCCTGAAACTGCTCTATTCCCGCAAAGACTATTCCCACCATGCGGCCTGTTTCGTCCACAAGGGGGCCGCCTGAGTTACCGGGGTTTACGGGAACGTCCATCTGCATGGCGTCTCCCATTTGGAGAAAGCGCCGCGAGGTGGCCGAAACAATTCCCGCGGTAATGGTTTTCTCAAGTCCGCCGGGTGAGCCTATGGCAAAGACCCGCGTTCCTGCTTTCAGCTCTTCAATGTCGGTTATGCCGAAGACAAAATTCGGCTTCACTTCCGCTTTGAGGAGGGCCACATCGAAAATCCTGCTGTAGCCCACAACCTTTGCGGGAATTCTGTCTTCCGGCCTGTCCGAAAGCCTTATAAAAACGCGGGAATAGCCCTCGTACTTGGGGTCAACTTCGCTTGAAATAACGTGATAGTTGGTAAGAAGATAGCCTCTCTGGTCAATAAAAAAACCGCTGCCTATAACCCTGTCGGGCAGCCCTACCCCGCCTTCAATACGGATGCCCCTGTTGACCCAGATTGTTACGGAGCCGGAGAGCATTTCCACGGGACTGGTTATTCGTGATGCCGCGGCTTTTTTTTCTTCGGAGAAAACCCCGCCCCGCGCCTCCAGCGAAACCCGTATGCGCCGCAGGGCCGAACTGTTGTTGACCTTGAGGGAAATGTCAGAATAAACATCAAGGTCGTCCAGGGAGAGAGAGGATAAATCCTCTATTTGCAAAAAGGTATACAGGGCAAGAACATCGTTGCCCGCGAGCCTGTACTCTTCGGCCTGCTGAAAGAGAAGCCGCGTTGTATCCCATGCAAACTCCTCCGGGAGCGAACCTGAATTCCGCAGGGACAGGAGGTACGCCTCCGCCATTCTGTATTTTTTTTCTTCCACGGCTTTATGAAAAACAGCGAGGAGTTTTTCTCCGGCGCTTCCGGCGAGGCTGTCAAGGTCGGCGGCGGACAAAAGAGGTTCGCCACGGGAGCGCAGGCCGTATATCCACTGGTAGGCTTTTGTGGGAGAGCCTTCCTCAATAAAGCGGCTTATTTCCTGATAGGTTATGGCGTCAAGGCTTTTGGTTTCAGGAAGCGGGGAAGGCCGCGTTTCGCAGGAGAAAAAAATAATTACAAGAAAGGCGGCAAGGGCTGTGCGCATCTTCATTTTTTGTCTCCTTCAAAATAATGCCGCAGGGGGCCCGCGGAAGTCCACAGCTCCCGCGCATCTATTATTCCGTCCCGGTTAAAATCCCACTCTTTTAATATATCAGGAAAAAACGTTTCCCTGTATTCTTCCTTGCCGCCTTCCTTCCCCAGGGAAAGAGAACGAAGTTTTCCGTCCTCAAAAAACTCCCGTACATCGAAGACGCCGTCCCTGTCAATGTCGCGCAGGCCGTAGGAAATTCTTCCGCCGTCAAGAACTATCCTGTGCAGAATAATTTCTTTCTCCCCGCCCGAAAAGACTATATCAATTTGTACGGCTTCGCCTCCGCGCAGAAAAACGCGCTTCGCGTAATCCGCCGAAGCGGAATTCCTTTCTTCGTACATAGAGGTAAAGGAATGTACTTTTTCAAGGGGGAGAAACTCCGCTCTGGCATTAAGGGCGTACCCTATCCAGGGAATTTTTCCGAAAGGCTCTTCCGCGAAACTCGAACCGGAAAGAATTTCAACGCCGAGGGAGGCAGGAGATATGTGGTTCAAAACCCTGCGCTGTACCGGAGAAGAATTGCCCAAAAAAGCCGCGCCGGAACGCCGGAACGCAAGCGCTGCCGCATCCTCCGCCGAAGAGAGCCAGCTTTGCGGCAAGACAACTTCGTCTTCGTATAAAACCTTCTCCAGATACGGATAGCCCGCATAGATGCACACCATAACAGTCCCGCCCTGCCTGTAGGTTATCCGTTCGGGCTCCGGCGAAAACCGCGAGGCCGGAGAAAAGCGCCGGGAGCCGAATTCCACGGATATTTCGGCGACTCCGTCCTGGTCTCTGTCAATTTCCCAGAGAAAGGGCTCGCCTGACTTTACATGAAATCTCTCCTCAGGAATTGCGTCTCCATCCTTGTCGAGAACAGAAACGCCGGTAAAAGCCGCAAGAAGCTCCGCTACGAGAGACGGGTGCTTCTGCCGCGTAGAGAGGAACGCCTTGCGCAGAAGGTCAAGCCTCTTCATACCTCCCAGGCTCACGAAGCGTTCCATTTCCCGCACAGGCTCAACCAGCCCCTGTTCCATGAGAAGACAGGAAACAGCAGGGTCGTTTCCGCCCGCGCGGAAATAATCCCACGCAAGGGTGAGAATGTTGTCCGCGCTTTTTGCGGACAGAATGTACGCGGCAAACGCCGGAAGGTTTTGGGCCAGGGTTTTATCCATAAGCTCAAAACGTTTTACCGTATCGGGTTTCAGGGGGTCTGCTGTTTTAAAAAAGATTTCCAGAAAGCGGGAATCCTGCGGAAAACCCTCCAGCGCGGTTTTCAGAACAGCATCCAGTTTTAGGCGGTCCCTCAGGCCCCGGTAACAACGCAGCTTCAGTACAAGCTCGTCCGCCGAAGGCGTCCCCGGAGGAAGACTTTCAATGAGGGTGAGGGCTTCCTTCCAGTTCTTTGTGTCCACAAGAAGGCCCGCAAGGAATAAAGCCCCCTCGCTGCGGCTTGAAGCCTCCCACGTGCCGTGCTTCACCGCTGAGCGCGCCGCCTCAAGAGCCCGGGGCAGGCCGGAGGCTTCTTCCGCAAACAGACGGCTTTGCAGGAGAAGAGCGTCCGAATACTCAGGCCGGAAAATCAGGGCAGATTTCAAAAACTCCAGGGCCTCAGCCCGCGAAGCCGCCTCCGCAAAATTTTTCGCGCTTTCAAAGTAGAGCCGCGCAAGCCCCTCATCCCCTGAAAGCGGCGCAAGGCCGGCTAAAAAGCCAGAGAGGAACACACACAAACATAACTTTTTCCCCATAACCGCGCCCGCTCTTTTCGTACCTTTACGTAACCTTCCGCTACCCGGCTTCCGCTTTCAGAGATTCCTTTCCTGGCCGGGGTGGAAAACCCAGAAGCTTTCTGATTTCCTCATCGTCCAGGGTCTCCTTTTCCACAAGAGTATCGGCAAGGAGTTCAAGCTGGTCCCTGTGTTCAACAAGAATCTTCTCCACCTCCGCAAGGGCCTGTTCGATAAAATCGTGAATCGCTCCATCTATGGTGCGGGCAGTCTCCTCCGAATAATCCCTGTGGCGGGCAATCTCCTTGCCCAGGAAAATGGGCTCGTCTTCCTGCCCGTACGCGATTGGGCCTATTGCGGAACTCATACCCCATTCACAAACCATTTTGCGGGCAAGCTCCGTAGCCTGCTCAATATCGTTTTTCGTACCCGTAGTTGTCTCGCCGTAGACGAGCCTTTCGGCAATATAGCCGCCAAAACAAATGCGTATGCGGTCCTCAAGCCAGCCGCGCGAACGCGAATAGGCGTCGTTTTCCGGCAAAGACATGGAAAGCCCCAGGGCCCTGCCGTGGGGCACAACCGTTACCTTGTGTAGGGGGTCCGCGTTTTTCAGATAATAGTGGAGAAGAGCATGGCCCGACTCGTGTATGGCCGTCATTTTCTTCTCCTTCGGGAGAATCACACGGGACTTGCGGGCAACGCCGAGGAGAATCTTGTCGCGCGCTTCCTCAAAGTCGTCCATTTCAACAATAGTCTTGTCCTTGCGCGCCGCAAAAAGGGCCGCCTCGTTGACGAGGTTGGCAAGGTCCGCGCCGGAAGTCCCCGGCGTTGCCCGCGCAAGGCGGGTAATATCAATCTCAGGGGCAAGGGGAATACGTCCGCAGTGAATTTTGAGTATGTCCTCCCTCTCCTGAATATCCGGCATATCAACGACAACCTGCCTGTCAAAACGGCCGGGACGCAAAAGAGCCGGGTCAAGAACATCCGGCCTGTTTGTCGCGGCAAGAATAATAACCCCGTCTTTTGTCTCAAAACCGTCCATCTCCACAAGCATCTGGTTTAAGGTCTGCTCCCTCTCGTCGTGGCCGCCCCCGTACCCCGCTCCCCGCGTACGGCCCACCGCGTCAAGCTCATCGATAAAAAGAATACAGGGAGCGTTGCGCCTGCCCTGCTCAAAAAGGTCCCGCACGCGGCTCGCGCCCACGCCCACAAACATTTCCACAAAATCAGAACCCGACATGTGGAAAAAGGCAACGTTGGCCTCCCCCGCGCAGGCCTTGGCGAGGAGGGTTTTTCCCGTACCCGGCATTCCCACAAGGAGTACGCCCTTGGGAATTTTCGCGCCCATCTTGGTAAACTTTTCAGGACTTTTCAGGAATTCAACAACTTCCTGGAGTTCGTACTTGGCCTCCTTTTGCCCCGCTACATCCTTGAAGGTTGTCTTTTTTCCGCCGTCCGAATAGAGCTTGGCCCTGCTCCTTCCGAAAGAAAAAGCCTTGCTGCCGCCCCCCTGAAACTGGCGGAACATAAACCAGATAAAAAAGAACCCAATGAACCAGGGAATAAACTCAATAACAATGCGCAGGGGCGAAACAGCCTTGAGACTGCCGGAAACAAGAATGTTTTTTGACCTGAGGGACGGAACAAGGGTGTTGTCGAAATACGGGATATTGGTTTTGAAAAGGGCCGGCTCTCCCCCCCTGCCCTTCATTTTTCCCTGAATCTCGTACTGGTCGATGATTTTCACCTCTTCCACGAGACCGTCTTCCACGTAGGTCAAAAAGACCGAATAGGGAATCTCGTTTTCCACGGTTTTATCGCTGAAAAAGAAAAACAGGATAAACATGGTCATCAGCACCACAAGAAAAACCAGCGCAAAGCGGTTGTTTCCAAAATTAAAACGCACAGGGCCAGGGGGCGTCTTGGGGTCCTCAGAATTGTTTTTGTTGTCCACTTTCTACTCCAATTTGACTTACTCTGATTCGCAGGAACTTCCCGCGATGCCGCCCCGCCTCTTCGGACAGTCGCAGGGTCCGCCACCCAAAAGGACGGCCCAGCACGGCCAGAATACTATCGTTTTTCTGCAAAACCGGAATCATATCCCGGATATTTTCCGCCGCCTTCCAGCCGGAAAACAGCTTGTTCAGCGTTTTCGCGCCGCCCGCAGTTACAAGCGTATCGCCCAAACGCCGGGAACGAAGAAAAAGAACGCCATCATCCCCCACGGGAAACACATCCTCCTCGTTCATACAGTCCCCCGAAACTTCCTCCGTATGGACCAGAAGCTGCCCGTGAATGGGGAAATCCATATTTCCAGCGACAGTGTAAAAATATCCTTTTTTTTGTTTTAGGACAAGAACCCGCCGCCAAAAAAGACGCCCCCCCCGCAGGAAAAGATGAATCCCAAACCCCCGCAGAACAGTCCCCTCCGCCTTCTCTTTTCGCAGATGCACAAGGGGAGCAAGAAAAGCGTACGGAAGCCTCGCCTCCCCGCCTCTGGGGAAATCCCCGTTGTAGAGGGCGTAGACAGACAGAAGCCTCAAAAGGGGGTGCAGGGCAAGAAAAGCGGCAAAAGAACACTCCCAGCCCTCCCCCGCCTGAATCCAGGGATTCACCGCCGCGAGCGAGACCTGCGCAAAATCCTCGTACAGCCGCGCCTTTTCCGCAAGAGCGTCTAAGGCCGTCTCGTAACCCGGAAAAACTTCCTTGACTGCGGGAACAAGCGAAGCCCGTATGTGGTTACGCAGAAAAGAAGAATCCCCGTTTGAGCTGTCAACGCAGAAGCCCTCCCCCCGCTCCGCCAGAAAAGCCAGAAGAACCCCCTTGTCAAGGCTTAAGAGGGGCCTGATACATTCCCCCCGGCGCGGAGCAATACCCGAAAGCCGCCCCGGAAAAGAACCCTGAAAAAACCTGTAGAGCTGGGTCTCTATCCTATCGCTTCTCGTATGGCCCAGGGCTATAAAAGCGCAGCCCGCCCGCTCCGCCGCCTCCCGCAGAAAAGAGTACCGGAATTCCCTCGCGGCAGCCTCAAGGCTCTTTTTCTCCCTGCGGGCGGCCTCCGCAAGCCTCCCCTCGCCCGCGCCCCCCGTTTCAACCGAAAGCCCAAGCCTCTCCCCCAGGCAAAGGACAAAAGCCTTCTCCCGCGCGGAATCCTCCGCCGAACGTATTCCGTGGTCATAGTGGGCAAGGCAAAGGGAAAAATCCAACTCACTGCGGAGCCGCGCAAGAACAAGAACAAGAGCCGTACTGTCCGGGCCGGAGGACGCAGCCGCGAGAATACTCGCGCCCCGGGGAATCCCCGCCCTGCGGAAAAATTCTCTTACCGAAGCATAGACTACAGTATGCGCATCGCGCGTCTCAGAGGGTGTTGAGCTCATTCATTACGGCTTCCGGCGATTCCACGAGGAGACGCAGAATCCCCCGAGCGGCCCGCCCTGCCGCCTCCTCAATGAGGACAGCCTCCTCCTGAGCAAATTCACCCAAAACATGGGCAATAACCTCCGTACCCGGCCCAGGCCGCCCCACCCCCACATAAAGACGCATAAAATCTTCCGTCCCCAAAACCCCAATCAGGGATTTAAGCCCCCTGTGGCCCGCGGAAGAACCCCGCAGTTTCAGGCGGAGAGTTCCCGCAGGCAAATCCATAGTATCGAGAATCACAAGAAGATTCGGCAGGCCCACAGAAAAACGGGAGAAAATCTCCCCCGCCACATCACCCGACCTGTTCATAAAAGTAAGAGGCGCCGCAGCGCAGAGCCTCCCCCCAGGAAGAACAGCCTCCCCCGCGCGGAACGCCCTAAACCAGGGCCTTCGCAGGGAAATACCCGCCAGAGCGCACAGGGAGTCCACAACAATAAACCCCGCATTGTGCCGGGTCCTCCGGTACTTTCTCCCCGGATTGCCCAGCCCCAGGGCCAGAATATCCAGACCTATCCCGCCTGGGGAGGAGCAGCAGCCGCCGCCGGCTGGGCCGCAGGAGCCGCCTCCTCAGCCTCCGCCGCAGGAGCCGCCTCCACCTTTGCGTGGGTTATGCTGACAATGATTTGGTCCTCGCTATTGAGGAACTTTACCCCCGAAGGAGCAGGCACATCCCGCACGTGCACGCCGTGGCCCGCCTCAAGAGACGTAACATCGATGAGAATTTCCGCAGGAAGGTCCCGCGGAATACACTCAACATCAAGCTCGTGCAGATGCAGCTCCACTATCCCCCCGTCCCGCGCGCCCTTCGCAGAACCCGTGAGCTTGATAGGAACGCGGGAACGCAGGATTTTGTCCTTCGCAATAGCGTAAAAATCTATATGGAGGATTTTCCCCAGCCTAATATCTTCCTGATAATCCTTGACAAGCACATCGTGGGAAACCCCGTCAATCTTCAAGTCGATAATCATATTTTCCGAAACCGTACGGAATTTTGTAAAAAACTCCTTCTCATCTATGGCAACCGGAGTCGCCTCGATATTGCCGTATACAATCGCAGGAATCTTCCCCTGCCGGCGCAGACGATTGTTCGCGCCCTTTTTTTGTTCAGCCCTCTTAACCGCGCTGAGTGTTTTCTGCTCCACCTTGCTACTCCTTAACATGAAATTATCCTAAAATCCTGGGACGGCAGGATTCGAACCTACGACAGCCGGGATCAAAACCCGGTGGCTTACCGCTTGCCCACGTCCCAAAAAAGAAAGACATGAGGAAAAAAAGGATTTTTTAAGGAAACCTAATCCTCCGGTTCCGCCTCGGTAGTCTCTACATCATCTCCCATGGTCTCATAGGCCGTGAGAATTCTTTGCTGCAGTTCGGTACGAAAATCGGAATTAATAGGATGCGCCACATCCTTGTAATCCCCGGTTTTTGTCTTCCGGCTTGGCATAGCGATAAAGATACCCGTCTTGCCCTCTATAACCTTTACGTTATGAACGACAAAACAATTGTCAAAGGTTACCGTAACATAAGCCTTTAACTTTCCCTCTGAATTAACTTTTCTGATTCGGATGTCTGTAATCTGCATGGACAGCTCCTTTTACCGGCATACACCAGTTTATTGTAGTACAACAGCAGGCATTCCCGCAAGAGGAGAGAGAAAACTCGTCCGCGGATAATCCCCCCGCAGGGCCTCCGCAGCGGCTCTGGCCCGCGCCTCATCCTGAAAAACGCCAAACATAGCCGAACCGCTTCCCGAAAGACCTGCGTTAAGAGCGCCAGCCTCCAAAAGCCTCCGCCTGAGCGCGGCAAAAACAGGCTGACTCTCCTTGAGTACCGGATAAAAAGAGTTAAAAAACCCCCAGTTTTCCGGGCTCTCCCGTTCATACAGGGCCTTTATGTACTCCTTTTGTCCCGCCGGAGGAGAAAAAAAACGCCCCCCGCCCTCACAGCCCCCCCCCTCCAGCAGAAAGCCCGCCCTCTCCCGCGCCTCATCAAGCGCGCGAAAAGCCCAAGCCGTACTGACCTGTAAAGGCGGAAGCGCAAGCACAAGAAAAAAATCCGTCCGGGGAACAAGAGCCTCGACAAACTCCCCCCTGCCCGTAACAAGAGCCGCCGCCTCGCGGCAAAAAAAAGGCACATCGCTCCCCGCCGCAGAGCCCAAAGCCGCAAGCTCCCCCGGCGAAAACCCCGCCCCAAACAAAACGTTCAGGGCCCGCAAAAAAGCCGCGCCGTCCGACGAACCCCCGCCCAGACCCGCGCCCTGAGGAATACGCTTCGTAACCTCGACCCCAAGGCCCGTTCTGAGCCCCGTGGCCTCACGGAAAAGCCGGCAGCATTTCCAAATAATGTTCTCTTCCGGCGGAAAATCAAAATCTCCGCCAATCTCGCAGACATCCAAAGTTGTCAAAGACCGCACAGTAATCTCATCGCACAGCGAAACCATCTGAAAAACCGAAAGAAGCCCGTGAAACCCGTCCTCCCGCCGCGCGTAAACCTCCAGATGCAAATTCACCTTGGCAGGCGCAAGCACATGAGCCGCTCTCATCAGCCCCATTATACAAAAAACAGGCGCTATGTCAAATATAAAAAAAGAAAGGGAAAGAGTACAGAAAATTTGGGCGCATTTTTTCGGGCAAGAAGCCCGAAAAAACCGGGCTATCCGCTCCAATTCCTCAAAATCGCCTGCGGCGATTTCTGCGGGATTTCCGCTTCTATCCCTTGCGCGGGCCTTTAACCCTTCCACCGCGCTCCGCGCGGCGGAAGTTAAAAAAAACGCCGCGCCGCTTCGCGGCGCGGGCTTGTGGCCGTGGGTCTTGGTGAGGATTTTGCGGAGCAAAATCCTCACCTGCGCAAGGGATAGAAGCGGAAATCCTTGCGGATTTTGCGAAGCAAAATCCGCTGGATTGGAGCGGATAGCCCATTTTTTTCGGGCTTCATGCCCGAAAAAATGCGCCCTGAATCTTCAAAAAGGGAATTACCGCGGAGGAGCCCCTATCCAGACGCCTTCTATAATCGTGCCGCCGGATTCGTATACGTCACCGTTATTTATAACCGTGCCGTCATTGGTCAGCGTGTTTCCACTATTCACAATCAGAGTCAAGTCAGGCGGCAGGGTAAAGACCGCTCCGAAGGGAACGGTAAAATCGCCGGTGAGAGTTACTCCTGCCATGTAGGAAGGCCCGGATGCGGAGTAGAACACATCTATTGTCGCGGAATCCTCTACGCCTTGACCTGAGCCTATGGACAGGGCGTCTGTCGTGGTGTCGCTTATGGAGGCGGCAAAGATAACGGGGTTTCGGCTGCCCGTGGTAAAGGTTCCCCCGCTTCCGCCAGCCCCGCCGCCAATTCCCGCTCCCGTGCCTGATGCGGCAATAACAGCGCCGCCCGAAACAGTAACGCTTCCTCCCGAGCCTCCCGCGCCGCCGCCTATGCCTGCTCCCGTGCCCCCCGCGGAAGTCCACGAGCCTGTCGGACAGCTTGAAGCCAGTACAAAGCCTCCGCTTATCAGTATGTTTTCGCCCGCGCCGCTGCTGCCGCCGCCGCCAATCCCCGCGCCGCCTGCCATACCGGCGGCTTTGATTTCGCCTCCTGAAATGGTAATACTTCCG
>JAITGB010000081.1 GCA_031280945.1 Spirochaetales bacterium | reverse complement strand
TTTTACAGTACAGGGGAATCCGGGGACGGAGTTCCTTCCGTTTTGGGAGGCTTTGCCGTTATTCAGCATGATAAAAACCTGCGCTCGGTGTACGGCCATCTTCTCCTTGACGAGGCTCTCCGCTCGGACAAAAAAACTTCTTTTGCGGCGGACGACACTCTGGGAACAGTAAGCGATACGGGGCTTACCCAAAGCCCTGAACTCTATCTTGCCATAAAGGATTTAAGCCTGAACCAGAGCGTTAATCCGTGCCTTGTTCTTCCCCGTATTGAGGAGAGGACGCGCCCCACCATACGCGGCGTTGTTCTTTCTTCGGGGAGTACGGTTATTGCCCTGGGCGCGTCCGTCCGGGTTCCTGCAGGGGAGTGGGAAATCTTCGCGGATATTTTTGACGAGGCGGCTCTTGCGTATTTTCGCCCGTGCGCGGTGTATCGTACCGCCGTGTCCGTAAACGGACAGGAGATTTTTCAGCTTGCCTTTGACGCCCTCAAAGAAAAGGACGGGCTTACGCGGGTGTATCCTTCGCGGGACCTTGCTTTCCGTGATGTGTACTCAGGAGAATGGAGAATGAAGTTTGGCCGCGTCTACCTCCAGAGGGGAATGGCGAACCTTGAAATACGTGTGCGCGATTTCGCGGGGAACGAGAGGGCGCAGTCCTTTCAGTTCCGCGTGGAGTAGGTTGAGGCTCCGCTCGTATGGAAAAAACCTATTCATCCGTGCCCGCGGGCGCCGAGCGCATGGCCCCCATTGTCTGCCCTGTGTGCGGGGAAAGTAAAACTTCCCCGTACTGGGACTGCGGAGATTTTCTTATAAAAAAATGCCGGGGCTGCGGGCATCTGTACCAGAACCCCCAGCCTGTTTTTGGCGACCTCAAAAACCGCTATCAGGACTCCTACTTTGACTACGAGATTTCCAACGAGGAAGCCTTTTTCCGTCTCATGCTGCTGGGCCTTGAAGATGTGGGCTTCCCTGAGTGGGAGGAGAAGCTCAAAACAGCAGGGGCTTTTCTCGATATAGGCTGCGCTACGGGCTGCCTTCTTGCCAGTATGCAGGGCAGGGGCTGGAAAGTTCAGGGCGTTGAGATTTGCGACCCCTCCGCACAGTACGGAATAAAGAAGCGCGGAGTTCCCGTTTTTATCGGGCCCCTGGAGGACGCGCCTTTTCCTCCCGCCTCATTTTCGCTTGTTCATTTTTCGCACCTTATTGAACACGTACCGGACCCGCGCCGTCTTCTTGCGCGGGTGTACGAACTTCTTGTTCCCGGCGGGGCCGCGATTATCGTTACGCCCAACAGAGCGGGTTTTCAGGCGCGGCTTCTTAAAAAGAAGTGGCGCTCCTGCATCGCCGACCACCTGAATCTTTTTGATAAAAAGGGCCTGGGCCGGATTATAGGGGAAACGGGTTTTTCGATTGTAAAGACCCAGACCTGGGGCGGCATTGCGGCAGGTCTTGCGCCGGCTTTTATAAAAAAGCCCCTTGACCGCATGGCAAAAAAGTTTGGTTTTGGGGACGTGATGCTGTTCCACGTACACAAGGCTGGGACGTAGGAAGCCTGCGGCAAAATTGGAGAAACCCTGGGCCGCAGGCCCTCATGAAACGGCCAGAGAAAAAAAGGCGGAATAGCAGAGAAAACTTTACCCCAAAAAATTGCACATCATGCAATGCCCATTACACTAAATCCATTGGTAATCCCCGGGGGACTCACAGAGTTTGACATTTATGGGAATATAAAAGAACCTCCTGTCAGAGTGAACCGTCAAAGTTCAAAAGACAGGAGGTAGAGTCAAAGACCACCGGCATAGCCTGTGGTTTGCTTTTTATAATTATGTATACATTCACAGGAAAATCACTCATTTTCAAGAGTATACCGGGCTTTTCTCCAGTCAAACCGCTCCTGCCAATCGGGATACTTATACCGCCCGATATTCTCATCGTCAGGATACACAAACAAAGCCCCCGTTTTCAGAATAACAGTCTTCATCTCAGGCGCGTTGCGCCGCGTTATCTCTTCAAGCTCATCAGGCTCAATATATGTACAGGCCCAGTTTTCGTAGTGGTCGGGAATAAGCACTTTGGTTCCCAGAGCCTTTCCTATCCTGTAGGCATCATAGGGACTGAGTTTATCGTAAGCGCCCGACGGATTATGCCCCATGTTCACAACAGCGACATCAATCTTGTTACGCTGCCCGATTCCGTAAAATCCGTTGTGATATGTTCCGTCTCCAATAAAAGCCGCGTTTCCGCCCTCCGTCTTAAAAATAAAAGTTACCGCAGCATCATCCATTGTGGGTTCAATCTTCGTGCCTTCGGGAAGCCCTATCCGGGTTTTTAGCGCGTTCATGTCAAAATTTTTTTCCACAACTACTTCCGTATTTTTAAACGGAACAGTATCGCCGGGTTTTACCTCAATAATTCTCTCTTCGGGAACACCCCAGCCCCTCAAAACGAGCGCCGTTATTTTCGGACCAATAAATTTTGCCTGTGTTGTCTCCAAAAGAGCTTTTACCGTGTAAATATCGCAGTGGTCGCAGTGATGATGTGTCATAAAAACAGCGTCAACCCGTTTAAATTTCCAAATATCCACAACCTGGGCGTTTAAGCGCATCCAATGTAAACGGTCCGCCCCCGTGTTCTGGCAGTCTCCGCTATTCTCGTAGCGCGTAACGATTCCCGGCCCCGCATAATTATCAAGGAGAAAAAACTCATCCTGAATCTTTATTCCCCACGAAGGCCCGCCGAACCACCACATATATATTTTTCCCTTTTGCGCGGCGGCGTTTTCAATCTGATGATTAAGATACAAACCCCAGGGCGGAAAACATTCTTCAAGCCATTTCTCCCGTGTTATTTCGCGGTTTGTCAGCATATATGTTGCTTCAATAACGCCCCATTCATCCCGTTCGTTTGCGCTCATGGCAGTAAAGCTCCTTTGCTTTGAAAATAGTTTACAGTCGCAAGCCTACCTCAGGTACGCCTGCGACAACGAATCACTTTCGGGGACTAATTCCCTTTGCCCTCATCATGTCCTTAATCGCCTGATTTCGGGCCATGATGTCATACACATCGGGAACAGAAAGAGTATCCCGGGTAACGATTTTCACCAAAGTTTCAACAAACTTTTTCTCGATAGGTTTTTTGTTTATTACAGCATCAAGAGCGTATATTCCCTGATAGCCCTGCATAAAGGGGTCTTGCACTACAAGGGCATCCAGAAAGCCGTCCATAAAAAGCTGAAACTCGTCAGGAGAAGCGTCAAAGGAAACCAGCTTTATTTTATCCTTTATGCCCCTTTGCTTCAGAGTCTGCGCCGCCCCGGTACCGCCGTTATCCTGAGCGCAGAAAATCCCCACAACATCAGGGTTGCCGGTAAGAAGGTCCGCCGTAATATTCATTGACCTGCTGATGTCTCCCTGCGAATGTTGCGTGGGAAGAACTTTGATGTTCGGATATTTCTTTATCTGGTCGCGGAAGCCGTTCTCGCGCTGCCGTCCGTTTTCGGATGTCGCATCAATGCCGATAAAAATAACAGTGCCCTTTTCTCCAATAAGCTTTGCCAGCGTATCGGCGCCCATGGAACCGGCGTTATAATTATCCGTCGCAACATGGATGGGAACCTTCTCGGAATTAACCCCCGCGTTCACCGTTACAACAGGAACGCCGGAATCAATGGCCTTTTCAATGGGCGCTTTCAGGGCCACAGCATCATTAACGGCAACGATTATTCCCGCAGGACGGCTTGTCGTAACATCGGAAAAAATGTTGATTTGTCCCGTTATATCCGCAGCGGAAGAAGTCCCCTGAAATTTGACCTCTTTATAGCCTAACTCCTGTGCGGCTTTTTTTGCTCCGTCCCAAATCGCAACCCAAAACTGGGAGTTTGTTGCCTTGGGAACGAAAACAACAGTGCGTCCGGCGTTCGGTCCCGAAAGAGCCGCTCCAGAGGGCTCCTTCCCGCCGCCGGCAAAAACAGCCGCTCCCGCAAACAGAACCAGAACACAACAAGCAAACATCTTCTTTTTCATGCGTTATTCCTCCTGATTTTTGTTTGTCCTTGAGCAAAAGCTCAAGGACATTTTTTAACCGTATTTTACTTCTTTCTCATTTTATTGCGGACCTGGTCCGCATATACGGCAATGACAACAATCGCCCCTATGGCAACCATCTGCCAGTAGGCATTTACATTAAGGACGTTAAGTCCGCTGCGAAGGCTTACAATAATAAGCGCGCCGACAAGAGTTCCCCAAATGTTTCCCACGCCGCCGGACATACTCGCGCCGCCCAAAACAACAGACGCTATAGCGTCAAGCTCGTAGCCGTTCCCCGCTCCCGGCTGACCGGAACCAACGCGGGAAAGCTCCGTAATGCCCGCAAGACCCGCGGTGATTCCCGATATCATGTATATCCAGATAAGCTGCCGCGAAACATTTATCCCCGAAAGAAAAGCAGCATCCTTGTTGCTGCCTATCGCGTACGTGTAGCGTCCGCGCCGTGTACGCACCAGAACCAGATAGCAAATAATGTACAGGATTAAAACCGTTATCGTGGCAACCGGCACGCCTAAGAATCTCTCCTGTCCCAGAAAGTCGCTCCCCGGCGCGAGCTGATACTGCGGCATTCCGCCGGTTACAACATAGGCAACTCCCCTGCCCATGCCCATCATGCCGAATGTAGCCACAAACGGAGGAATACTGAGTTTTCCAACCATAAAACCATTGATTATTCCGCACAGAGCCCCGATAAGAAGCCCCACAGGGAACCCAACAACAACAGAACTCGTCTGCGCCATGACCATCGCCGAGGTAACCGAGGAAAGAGCGACAACAGAGCCCATACCCAAATCAATACCGCCGCTTAGAATAACAAAAGTCTGTCCCGCCGCCAGCATTGTAACAACAGCCGCCTGCACGGTAATCTCGCGCAAATTATCGATTGTAAAAAAATGCGGCGAAAGCCGCGATATGACAAACAGCATAAAAAGCAGAAACAGAAACATAAAAACAGTTTGATTCTGCAAAAGTTTCAATTTTTCCTTTAACTTGCCTTCATGCACCTTGTAGCTCCTCATCGTACGAATAAATTAAGAATCGCTTCCCACCGCCGCACTCATTACAGCTTCCTGGCTCATCCCGCGAGATGGAATATCGGCAACAAGCCTCCCGTCGCGTATAACAAGAACCCTGTCGCACAGGCTTATTATTTCCGGCAGCTCCGAAGATATAAGGATAACGGATTTTTTTTCTTTTCGGGTAAAATCATAAATAAATTTATGAACTTCCTCTTTTGCACCCACATCAATTCCCTGCGTAGGGTCATCAAGAATGAGAATTCTGCTTTGAGCCATAATCCACTTTGCGAAAACCACCTTTTGCTGATTCCCGCCGCTTAAAAACTGCACAGGCTGGGCCTGCCCGGGAGTTCTGATATTCAATTCGCAAACGAGTTTTCCAACTCTCTGTTTTTCTTTTTTTACATCCAGATACAGCCCACAACGAAGGAATTCACTCAAGGCTGGCAGGGTAACATTATGAGCTACGCTTAACTGCATGGCAAGGCCCGATATCAGCCTGTCTTCGGTAAGAAAACCCAGCCCGTTTTTTACGGCGAGCGCCGGAGATTTTATTTCAGCTTTCTTTCCGAAAAGGAAAACTCCGCCTTCGGCGAATTTGTCAACGCCAAAAACAGCCCGGGCAAGCTCCGTGCGCCCCGCTCCCATGAGACCAAAAAGCCCCAGAATTTCCCCCTCGCGCAGGCTGAAATTTATATTGAAAAGTTTCCCCGGAGAGTTCAAATTTTCTACCCTGAGCGCTTCAGCCCCCTTGAGGGGCGTGTCCTCCGCATCTTCGCTCCTGCGTATATTATATTTTACGTCCTTGCCAATCATCATTTTGACGAGGCTAGACATTTCCGTGCCCGCAATAGGCCGCACACCAACAACTTCGCCGTCCCGCATAACAGTAACCCGCGTTCCAATATCACGAAGCTCTTCAATCCTGTGCGAAATATAGACGATGCCGATACCCTTCTGCTTGAGCGATTGAATGATTGTAAACAAGGTTTCCGTTTCATTCCTCGTTAACGCCGAAGTAGGCTCATCCATTATCAATATTTTTGAATTAAAACTTAAAGCCTTTGCGATTTCTACCATTTGCCGCTGGGAAACGCTCAAATTCCCGGCCTTCTCCCGTACGTCCACCTCAAGGCCGACAAGCGCAAGAGCTTCCTGAGCGGCTGCGTACATTTTCCTGTACCCAATGATTCCAAAGCGAGTCGGCTCCCGCCCAAGAAAAATATTCTCAGCCACCGAAAGATGATGAGCTTGACTGAAGTGCTGATGAATAATGGCCACCCCAAGATTCTGGGAATGACGGGAGTTTTCTATTTCAACAGGCTGGCTGTCAATATAGATTTCCCCCGAATCTTTGCGGTACACGCCGGAGAGGACTTTCATAAGGGTAGACTTGCCCGCGCCGTTGGTTCCCATTAAAACATGGACATCGCCCTTGTGCAGGCTGAAGTCCACATTCTTTAACGCGGTAACACCCGGAAACTGCTTGCAGATTTTGCGCATCTCAAGGAGGCCGGCAGGCTCGCCAGCGTCTTGTTCCATAATCCTTGACATCCTCCGGGGCTCATGCTACCACAGAAAAATATGCTTGTCAAATTTTTTCGAAAAAATTTTTGCGAAAAATAACGCTTTCCTTCTGTAAATCTGTCCGCACTCCCGCCGCGCGGGAGCCCGGGCCCTGGGCGCGCAAGGGGCTGGTCGCAAGTCCTTCGGACTTGCTGCTCGCCCATGCAGCCTTGATAGAAGCGGAAATCCCGCAGGAGCGACAACGGACGAGGAATTGGAGCGGATAGCCCGGTTTTTTACGACCGCAGGCCGTAAAAAATGCGCCCGCTTTCTTAAGTTGTTGACAGTGGAGACTCCCCCCTTCATCCTGAATTCTTTGTGTGCATTATAAAAGTATTCGTGCTATACTCGCGGCATGAAGGAAGGATGGTTACATTTTTTCCGTCCGAGGGGTTTCAGGCAGCTTCTTCTTTT
>JAITGB010000052.1 GCA_031280945.1 Spirochaetales bacterium | reverse complement strand
GGCGGGCCGCCGGGCGCGCTGCGCGCGCCCGGCCTTAAACCCTCACTCCTGAACCCCTTTTCGGTCCAGCCGCGCCGCGAGTTCCCAGCCGGCGCTCTCCGTCATAAGAACCCCCATGACAGGCCCCGCGAGCCAGCCGGCCAGCGGAATATGCTTGATAACAGCCTTTGTTATGCGGACGGCGAGCTGCCGCTTTATTAAAACAATCACAAGATTTTTCGCAAACTCGCGCGAGATGTTCGCTTCAAACACATCTCCCAGCCGCATGGTAAGGGCGCTCAGAACCGCCATGTCAACAAGAATATCCACAGCCGGAACAGGTATAGCGTTGCCCACGCCCGCGAGTATAGCGTAGCTGTGTATAATCCTCCGGCATCTTTCTTTTTGAGTGTGTGTCATACAGTACGCTTATGCGGCCGTAAGCGGGCCCAAAATTTACGCGCTCGTATCTACCCGCGTGCCCATATAGTCAGGCTGATAAATCTGCTGGGGCTCCTGAGCCGGCTCAGAAAGCGGGGCTGGCTGGCTTTCAGGCGGCGGCGGCGGCGGACTTACGGGATTGACGATTTCTCCACTGGAACCAATAACGTCGGTCTGCATATTTATCCTCCTCATATACTTAATATACTTACATGATACGCTTTTTTGCGAAAAAATCAACTACGGCAGAGCCTCGATTTCGGCGTGCAGTTTTTCAAGCTCCTGCATGATGCGGTCGGCGGTGATTTGCTTCGCGTCCGCATCGGGCGGAAGGCCCTCACGAGCGCGGGAGCGGAATTCCGCGCAGTCAATGATGGGGCTTACCCTGAAAACAACAGTATCCCTGGCGAGAATATCTTCGGCCATTTCGCCCGAAGGATTGATGCGCAGGAGGTTTCCGCTTATGCCCACGAGAACCATGTGGTCAAAGGCTTTCAGGTACGAGTCAATTTCCTTGAGACCCCTTTTTGTGTCGGGGTTGCCGGGCCTGTAGCGCGTGCCCGAAGGAAAAACAAGGACAATGTGGCCTTCGTGCTTGCATCTGACCATGTGGTGCAGGGCGGCGCGGTTAATGGCATTGCTTTTTTTACGTTCCTCCGCAAGCGCCTGCGGGTCGGTAATGTGGTCAAAATACCGCGAGGGATAAATCACAATGCGCGAGTAGGCTTCGCTAAAAGCGAGGACAACGGCGCTTTCCTCGTTGAGTTTGAGGCCCGCGATGGCAATCAGGGAGTCCGCCGCGGCTTTTCCGGTTTTACCGCTCCTTTCAAGGAGATAGCACAGGGCAGGAAGGTCAAAATTGCTGTAATGCTCCATAAGAAGGAGGCAGGATTTTCCCGAAACGGACAGACGCTGGAGTTCTTCTATATTTTCAAGGCCCGAAACGCGGCTTCCGGGTAAAAGATAGTCTTTGAGAATCTTCTCAACACAGACGCGGTTTGCCATATTGCCGGGCTGGAAAATGTTGTCCTCTGTAACCGTTGCGGACTGTGCGCTGTTTCTCAGCATTTCTTTGATAACTTCAGGATATTTCACGGATATTGTGTCGTGGGACATCGCTATCCTCCTTTTTTACTCTGCGACTTTTACTTCTGGCGGGAATTATACACGGTTTTGGGCGTTAAAACCAGTACCGCGTACCTATAACCATGCTCATATCCGAACTTGTCCCCGGAATAAACACCACGGACGGCGCAAGCTCAATAAATATATCGAGGGGCAGCCTCTCAAACATATAGCTAAGACTTATGGGAAGCCTCACCCCAAAATAAAAATCTTCGGTGAGGGCAGCTTCAAGCCCAACGCCTACGGCATAGACTAATTTTCCCCTCTGGGGCTTAACCACATCGAAAAAATGCCTCATGTAGTCAAGGTAAAAATAAAACGCCCCTGTGTAATCCTCGCCGTAGCGGGTTCTGCGGTAAAAAGAAAACGCCGCCTGAGCCTCAAGAGCATCAACATCCGAAAACCACAGCTTGCAGTTGATTCCGCTGGGTTCTCCCAAAGTAAAACCCAGTCCAAGCCCCGAAGCCGCCGCCGGCATGGCGTTTGGGGAAGGCGCGGCATCGGAAAAATCCTCAAGCGCCGCAAGAGGGGCGCGCGCAAAAACAAGAACCCCCAGAAAGAGGCAGAGCCCGCGAATGCCTCTATGCCTGTTCATGGTACAATCTCTCCCGCAAGTTAAAGTTTCCCCCTGTGCAGTGTCCGTTCCTTTGACTATACTGAAAAAATACAGAACGCCTTTTTTTAGTATACAATAAGGAGTGTCTATGAGAAAATACCTGGGAACCATACTCATGTTTTTTGCGGGATTTTTCCCCGCCGTAACAGCCCTGAGCCAGCCCGCCTCCGCGCGCGCCCAAACCCCGGCCTCCGCAGCCGGCGCAGAGCTCCCCGTAAAAAGCGCGGTTCTCTTTACAAACGGCGTAGGCTACTTTAGCCGCGAAGGAACCGTAAACGGCTCAGGAAAAATAGAACTGCGTTTCGGCGTAAAAGATATAAACGACCTCCTCAAAAGCATGGTTGTCCGCGACCTCGACGGAGGCTCCATTCAGGGCGTAAGCTACGCCTCGTGGATACCCCTTACGCTGGCCCTCAAGGGTTTTTCCCTTGACCTGTCGGAAAACCGCGGCCTCTCAGGACTCATAGCCCAGGCCCGAGGCGAAAAAGCGGACATCACCGCGGACAAAAACTACACAGGAACAATTATGGGCCTGGAATCCCGCCCGGTTCTCATCACGCAGGACAGGGACACTCTAGAAAGCGAAGAGCTCTACATCACCCTTCTGGGCGCACAAGGCATAGAAAGCATCCCCCTCAAAGCCGTCCAGCGCGTCAACTTTCAAAGCCCCCGCCTGCGCGAAGAACTTGAAGCCGCCCTCAAACTCATTGCCGAAAACCGCAACTCCGAAAAAAAGAGCGTTTTCATTTCCTTTGCAGGGCAAGGACAACGCCGCCTGCGCGCAGGCTACATAACCGAAACCCCCGTATGGAAAACAAGCTACCGCCTTGTCATCGGAAGCGGAAGCGCAGAGACCCGAACCGCCCCCAAAAGCAGCGCCCCAGGAACCCCGGAAAAACACCTCCTCCAGGGCTGGGGCATAGTAGAAAACACAACGGACGAAGACTGGAAGGGCATACGGCTCGAACTCATCTCAGGAATGCCCGTATCCTTTGCCATGGACCTCTACCAGTCCCTCTTTAACCCCCGCCCCACGATTGCCTATTCCCTGCAGCGTAACCTCACCTCCTCCAGCTACGCTCAGGGTGCGCATCCCGCTCAGCCTGCCCCCGAGCCCGCCCCCAGCGGCCCCGCCAGACTTGAACGCAGAGCGCCCTCCGCGTACGAAGAGGAGCAGGCAGACGAATTCGTCCCCCTGCTTGCCGAAGAGAAATCCGCAAGAAGCAAAAGCATGGACGAAGGCAATTTTTCCCTGACTCAAGGCGTAAGCCCCGCCGCCTCAGGCGAAGCCGCAGGAGAGTTTTTCCGCTACACGCTGGAAAACCCCGTAGACCTCCCCCGGCGGCAGTCCGCGATGCTCCCCCTACTCAACGAAGAAATCGAAGGCAGCCGCATCTCTTTGTACAACGCGAAAGTCCACAAAAAACATCCCATGAACGGCCTGCGCCTGAAAAACACCTCGCATCTTAACCTCATGGGAGGCCCCATCACCATCTACGAAGACGGCGTATACGCAGGAGACGCCCGCATGGACAACCTCGCCCCGGGCGCCGAAAGATTCATCAGCTACTCCCTTGACCTCACAACAGAAATCATTGCGGAAAGCGCCCGCAAACCCGAACTCATAACAAACGTCAAACTCCTGCGGGGAGTCCTCACCGCAAGCCGCGCCCTGCGCAGGGAAACAACCTACACGCTCATAAACCGGGGCGCATCCCCGCGCACAGTCATTCTCGAACACCCCACAGGAGAAGGCTGGAAACTCACCGCCCCCGCCGCCTTTGAAGAGAAAACCGAAAACCTCTACCGCTTCCGCGTAGAAACCCCCGCGGAAAAAACAGGCCGCGCCGCACTCACAGTCGCCGAAGAAAGAATCCTCGAACAAACCATCACGCTTATCAACATGGCAAACGACCTCATCCTCTTCTACGCACAACAAAAAGAAATAAGCCCCGCCTCACGAGCCGCGCTCGAAAAACTCATCAGCCTCAAAAACGAACTCGCCGGCATCACGCGCAGCCGCGAGACAGCCCAAAGCGAAATAAACACCCTCCACAAAGAACAGGAACGCATCCGGGGCAACATGGCAAACCTCGACAGAACAGCCAGCCTGTACCAAAGATACATGAGCGCCTTGAGCGAACAGGAGACCAGCCTCACAACCCTCACAAACTCCCTCACCAGCCTCCGCGAACAGGAAGCAGCCCAGCGCAAAACCATAGACGACTACATCGCCTCTCTTGACGTAAAGTGAAAGAGTGTGCCCCCCTCGGCCGGGCCTGAAACCCTCAGCCCGCGCTTTTCGCGCGGGCCGCGAACCTCCCGGAATTCCCCGCCCCCTTTCCTGAATTTTCACACCTTTCGCGCAAACCCCTCTTCAAGGAGCCTCTATCCGTTTTCTTGACAGCCCGCTGCCCAGGTGATAAACTCGTGTCTGACATTTATAAGATTTTTCTTCGCGGGAGGCTCTTAAGGTTCCGCGCCGCTTGATTTTACGCAAAACCAAAAGGACAATAAAAAATGAAAGCTGCCTATTTTACCGAAAAAGAGAAAATCGAGTTCCGCGATGAGCCGGTTCCAGCCTTAAAAGAGAGCGACGCCCTTGTGCGCATTGCGTACACAGGAATTTGCGGGTCGGACGTTCATACCTACAGGGGGACCTCCTCCGCTTCGTTTCCCATTATTACGGGACACGAGTTTAGCGGCGTTATCGAGGAGATTCCCAAAAACGCGGTAAATCCCGCAGGCCTGAAAAAGGGCGACAAAGTTGTAGGCTGGATTGT
>JAITGB010000051.1 GCA_031280945.1 Spirochaetales bacterium | reverse complement strand
GAAATTCCACGCCGTGCCGCAGGCACTGCGTGGAATTGGAGCGAATAGCCCGGTTTTTTGACGCGCAGCGTCAAAAAATGCGCCAAGAATCTTCAAAAAAAGTAAATGCAGGAACCCTGGGGTAGGCCACTATCAACAACTTAAGGGAAGCTGAAGCGGGGATAGTTTCTTACTGCGCAAGGGTTTTGCGCCGATTCTATAAAAGTTTATATGCGCTGGCCCTGCTTCCAGTCGCCCTCCCCGCCAATGTGAATCATACCCTTTTCTCCTCTTTATTTGCTTTATATGCCGCCGCAAGAGCGAAGGTAATTGAAATTACCGACAAAACCAAAAAGAAAGCGGAAATGGGCCTTCTGAGAAGTATGCTCCAGTCGTTACCCGAAACGAGCATGGCGCGGTTCAAATTATCCTCCGCCATGGGGCCGAGAATAACCCCCAGAACAAGAGGCGCGCCCGGATACCCGTACTTGCGCATAAAAAATCCAATAACGCCAAAAACCAGGGCCACAAAAACATCAAAAAGACTGTTCCCCAAAGTAAAAGAGCCCACAACGCACAGCGCCATAATTATTGGCATGAGAATCTCGCGCGGCACCTTAAGCACATAGGGAGCAAACTTTGCGGAAAGAAACCCCAAAATAAGCATGACAAACTGAATCGTTATCATACCGCTAAAAATCGCGTACACAACCTGCGGCATCTCCACAAAAAGAAGAGGCCCCGGCCTCACCCCAATAAGAGTAAGGGCCCCCAGCATAACAGCCGTTACCGCATCGCCCGGAACTCCCAGGGTCAGCATGGGAATAAGAGCCCCGCCTGTTGTCGCGTTGTTGGAAGCCTCCGGCGCCGCAATGCCTTCAATGGCTCCGTTTCCAAACCGGTGCCTGTTCTTCGACCACTTCTGCACGATATTATACGCAAGAAAACAGGAAATAGCCCCGCCCGTTCCGGGAATAATTCCGATAAAAACCCCTATAACAGAACCCACGAGGAGAGCCGCTGCAATCACCTTTAAGTCGCCCCAAGAAGGAATTACATCCTTTAGCCTGATTTTCTGCTCCACAACGCGGCCCCCGCTCCCCGCCGGCAAACGAACCTCCCAAAGAACCTGGGCAACAGCAAAAACCCCAATAAGTACAGGCAAAAGCTGAAAACCGCCCATCAAATACATATTGTCAAAGGTAAACCGGGGTACGCCCACAATAACATCAATCCCGACAGTCGAAGCCAAAAGCCCCAGCCAGCCCGCCAAAAGCCCCTTCACAATATTCTTCGCCGAAGCGCTCGCCATAATCGTTAAACCGAAAATCGACAACGAAAAAAAATCCGCAGCCTGAAACTGCAAAGCGATTTTCGCAAGCTGGGGAGCAATCAGGATAAGACACGCCGTACTGAAAATGCCTCCAAAAAACGAAGCCACAGTCGCAATCCCTATGGCCTTGCCCGCCCGCCCCTGCCGGCACAGGGGATAACCATCCAAAAGAGTAGCCGAAGCCGAAGGCGTCCCCGGAGTGCGCAGAAGAATAGCCGAAACAGAGCCCCCCATCATGGAACCGCAAAAAAGCCCCGCAAGCATAATCATTGCCGTATCAGGCGGAAGCCAAAACACAATAGGCAAAAGAAGAATTATGCCCATGGAGCCGGTCATACCCGGAAGGGCCCCAATGATAACTCCCAAAGCAGTTCCAAAAACCATAAGAGCAAAAGTCTGCGGCCTAAAAACAAGGGCAAAACCTTCAAGAAGATGCGTAAGCATGGCAGCCTCCTAAAAAAGCCGAAAAGGCGGCAGCATAACCAGAAAGATTACGCGGAAAATAACGTAGAGCGCCGCCGTAACGCACACGCTCACAAGGGCCATGGTCAGCCATTTCCTGTACCCAAAGAAATACATGCCAAAAAAAAGAAAAAAAGGCGTTACAAGATTAAAACCCAAAATGCTCATAAGCCACAGATACGCGCAGGAGGCCGCAATAAAAACCAAAAGCCTCAAGACCGCCCTGAAATTAAACTTTTCCTCTATCGGAGGAAAACCCCGCACAAAACTATCGACAGACAAAATAGCGCCCAAAATAAAAAGACCCGCCGCGACAACACGCGGGTAATCTCCCGGCCCAATGCCCCTGTCCACCTTCAAAAAATCACTCGCAAGAGTAAACACACAAACGGCCGCAGCCATAAAGCCCAGGCCCATAACAAAATCGGCTCTCCGTGTCTTTTTCATAACTACCCCGCGCGGCAAAACGTAAAACCTTTTATAAAAGCGCAAAAAATAAAGCGTACAGTAAAAACAAAAAGCCGCCTCCTTAAGGGGGCCTCCCCCAAAAGAAGCGGCTGTATAAAAACTTATTTATACCTGTTTCCCAGCTTGTTCTCTTTTACGAGGTCCCCGATGCGCTTGTCCTCCGAAGCCACAAGAGCCCCAAAATCCGCCCCGCTCGCGTAAGCCGGAGTCGCGTTCATCTCCTTCATCTTTGCGGCAAAGTCCGGGTCCTCTATACACTTTTTGAAAATATCGTGCAAAGCCGTAACGATATTATCCGGCGTTCCCGGAGGAACCACAACGCCCCGCCACTGGTCAAGAACAATATCAAGCCCAGCCTCTTTTCCCGTAGGAACATTGGGAAAAGTATCAAACTTCTTGCTGCCGAAAACAGCAAGAATCCTAAGCTGTCCGCCTTGAGCGTTGGAAATCCCCTCAGGAGCAACATTCATCGCGCTGTCGCACTGACCGCTCATAAGACCCGTAACAGAAGGCCCGCCCCCCGTAAAAGGAACATGGAGAAACTGAACCCCCGCAGCCTTCTCAAAAAGAAGAGCCGCCATGTGGTTCCCCCCGCCCGGGCCCGCGTTGCCAATGGAAATCTTCCCCGGATTCTTCTTTGCAGCCGCAATAAATTCCGAAAGCGTCTTCCAGGGAGCGTCCGCGCGGACATTCAGATAATTACTCGCCTCAACAACCTTCACAACAGGAACAAAAGTCGTAGCCGTAAAAGGAACATTATCCATGTGGGTCTTGATAACGTGGGCGATGTTCCAGTGCATAACCCAGTAGCCGTCAGGAGCCTCCTTCATAAACTGCGTAATCCCCGGAACCCCCGCAGCCCCGCCCGAATTGGTAATAACCAAAGGCTGGCCGTTCGCGTACTTCGGAAAAACCGCCGCAAGAGCCCGGAAAACCAGGTCCGCCCCTCCCCCCGCAGCCCAGGCCACCATAGCCTGAACAGGCTTGTTCGGAAAAACCTCATCCTTCTTCGCCTCGGAACTCCCCCCCGCGAAAACCGCGCCCGAAACCGCAAAAACAAAAAGCGCGCAAAGAGTAAACCTTCTCATCTTTTCCTCCTTAAAAAACCCCTTGGATTAAAGAAATAAAGAATTACGCACAAACGCAAATGCAACCCCAAACCCAAAAAACAAAAAATCCGGCCCCGTAAGACTTACAGTTCCAGAATATCCGGCCTGCGGAAAGTATAGCCCCCGCTCTCCACAACAAGAACAGGATGCACAACAGGCTCCGACACAATAACAGGCCCCGCAGAAGTCGCAATCATAGTATCTTCGCTCTTTGAACCCGTAATCGAAGGATTCCAGGTAAAACCCTGATTCTCGCGGACAATCTCCTTCGTAGAATGGCTCACCTTGTAATCGCGGCCAATATAGCCAATAGCCCCCCCCTGATGGTGCAGCTTGTACTCATCGCGGTACCCCCTCTGCGCGTACGCCGCAAGCCCAGCCTCAAAAGCCTCAACAACAGGCCGGCCCACAGCAGTCGCAGCCATAAAAGCACAGTCAATCTCCACAGTATCGCGGTAGAGCTTAGCCAGCGAATCAGGAACCTTCCCAAACTGCACAAAGCGCGTAATGGAAACAATCAGCCCCCTCTTGCGCGCGTTCACGCTCAGCATAGCCCGCTTCTGGATTTTCCGCGTAGTCGCAACAGGATGCCGGAACAGCGAAATCCTCTCGTCCGCCGCCACAAAAGGCAGAATATAATCCATGCCCCGCTCCCAAAGCCTCTTTGCAAGCCGCCCCACAACAGCGCACTCCGTATCGCCCGGACGAATCTCCTCCACAGTCTCCTCCGCCGCAAGAGCGGTGAGCCTCCCCAGCTCACGAAAACGCTCAACCTCCCACGGCGTAAGAGACCAGCGCAAAGGATTTATCTTGCCCGAAATATCCACCGTCCCCGAAAGAGCGCAGTCCGAACCCGCCTTGCCCCCCGAAAGCTCCGCCACGAGAGATGCCTCCTTATCCTCGAACCAGGGAAAACTGCGAATCTCGTAGCCCTGCTCCGGGAGAAGCTCCTCCTTCTCCATACGCGGCGCCTCAATATTACTGCAAATCACATAGTCCCTGTCCCCCGTAATGAGAAGCCCCGCCACACCCGTCTCCGTCGCAAGGCCCACCAGATTGTAGCGCCCGCCTGTGAGCCACGCAAAGTTCGCGCTCCTCTTGAGGTAAATCCCCCCCAGCTTCTCCTCCGCCAAAAGCCTCTTTACCAGGGCCCGCTTGCCCTGAATCTCTTCCTGAATAACCATGAAAACTCCTTGACACCCCTCAAAATTTCATTTTAATCTTATGACCTAAGCCCATGACTGTCAAGAAAAATCCATTGACCAGTAATTTTGGAATCAGGATGCAGGGCGCATTTTT
>JAITGB010000035.1 GCA_031280945.1 Spirochaetales bacterium | reverse complement strand
GGCGGGGTCATCTTCCGCTGGGAGAACAACGCCGCGGACAAAGGCGCTCCCGAATACCAGGAAGTCTCCTGCCGCGTAACGGGCCGCTCCCTCGTGTGGACCTTTACCAATTTTTTCCGCGCCAGCGGAATGAAAGAAAAAAACATTACCCTCAAAGGTATTTCAACCCTCGTCCCCCGCTCCTGGCGGCACCACGCTCTGCGCTTTGAGGCTTCCACGGGCCTTGTGGAATATCTCCTTGACGGAAGGCCCGAAGCGGCGGCCTACGCCACGCTCTCAGGCAGGGAAGACGGAACCGTGGCCTGCCCGGACATAGCGAAAGGCTCTCCCATGCCCCTCATCCTGGGGGAAGGCTTTACCGGCTTTATCGACGAGTTTACGCTCGCCCGCGCCAGCCTGGAAGAGATTGACCTCTCCACCTATCCCTCAGGAGGAGGCTGGGCCGAAACAGGGCCCCTTGATTTGGGCTACGGAGGCTCCCTCCTCAAGACCATCGAAGCCCGCTCCACCGCGCCGGGGGACAGCGGAGTGTTCTTTTACTACAAACTGGAAGAAAGCCTCGAAGCCCTTCCTCATGCCGAATGGAAACCCTTTATCCCCGGCGCCCCCCTCACCGGCAGCAGGGAAGGCCGCTACGCCCTGATTAAAATGGAACTTTTCCCCAACGGGCGGAAAACCCTCTCTCCGAGGGTCGCCGAACTTACCCTCGTATACGAAAAAAACGAACCCCCGCCACCGCCCTCCCGTGTTACCGCCTCCCCTGGAGACGGAAAAGTTGAACTTCGCTGGTCAGCCGTACCCAACTCCAGCCTCAGCGGGTACTACGTGTACTACGGCTCACGGCCCGGCGTATACGACGGAGATGAAAGCTCCCTGGGGCCCTCGCCCATCAAACTGGGAAAAGAAACGCAGCTCACTCTTACAGGACTTGCCAACGGCAAACTTTACTATTTTTCCATAACATCTTATGATAAATTTATGAGCCGCGCAGACGTTAGATTTTCCCGGGAAACAAGCGCCAGGCCGTCGAGGGTATATCACAATGAAGGATGAAAACACGCAAGAGTTAATTCTGGAGGCTGCCGGACGGGGCGACTACGCTGCTGTCGAAAAAGCAGCCAGGAGTATTCTCGAAAAAAACCCTGCCTCTTTGGGGGCCTTGCGTCTTTTGGGCTATGCCTGCATATACACGGGCCGCACAGACGAAGGCAGGGAATTTTTCATAAAGGCGCTGGAAGCCTCGCCGGTTCAAACGGGCATCAGGCTTGAGGCGGCGCGGGCCCTCAAAAATACGGGCGAGTACGATGGAGCCCTCCTGCAGGTGGAAAGTTTTCTGGAAGAAGACGTAGCAAACCCCCAGGCCATGAGCCTCTACGGGGAAATTCTCCTCGCCGCCGGCAGGACAGACGAAGCTCTTGACCACTTTCTGGAAGCCTACGAGCAGTTTCCCGACAGCCCCGAAATTATGATAAACCTCAGCCGCATCTATCAGGAGATGGGCCGCAAGGAAATCGCGCTTGAAACCGTGGATATGCTCCTCAATATGCAAGAAGCCCTCGCCCCGCCGGAGGAAGTTGCCCGCCTTGAAGAACTCTACGCAAAAACAGCGCGGGCCATGGAAAAAGGAGCGGCTGATATGTGGCGGGCCGCTCTGGACGAACTGGAAAAAACTCTTGCGCCTCCTCTGCCGTCATCGGGCGAAGAGGAGGAGGAACTCTCCGGCATAGGCAGCATTTCTTCCCTCTTTGCCGTGCAGAAAAAACCCGAACCAGCGCAGCCCCAAAAGAAGGCGCCGGCCAAAAAGAAGCCCGCCGCCGGAGAAAAAAAGCCCGCAAAAAAAGGCAAAAAAGCGGCAAAAACGGAAACGGCGAAAAAGGAAACCTCCGAAGAGCCGCCCGCCGGAAAAACGGCGGAAAGCCCCGCCGAAAGCCCGAAATCCCCTCCTCCCGAAGAAGAAGCCAAACCCACAGCGTTTGAACAGCCCCTCGCGGAAGCCGAATTTCCCCTGGAGGACGACCGCGTCAGCATAGACATTGAATACGAAATAGAAACCGAAAACGAAGAGGAAACCGCTGAAACGCAAATCGTAGAGCCCGAAGCCGCGCCGGAAATTGAAATAGAGGCCCCCCCGGGAATCAACGAACTTGCCGGACTTGAAGACGGGGACGAAGCTGTGAGCGAACCGGAAAATGAAACGCCGCAGCCGGAAATCGAAGCGGAGGGTGAAGGCGAAACGACGGAGAGCGAAACTGAACCCCTGCCGGAGAGCGAAATTGAACCCGAACCAGAGGGTGAAGCCGAACCGGAAACGCCGGAAACTGAACCGGAATCAGAAATAGACGCGGGGATTGAAGCCCAAGCGCCGGAGCCGGAAGGCGAACCTGCGGAGGAAAGCGAACCCGAAACGCCGGAGCCGGAAACCGAGCCTGAACCCGCAAGCGAACCGGAAACCGAAACAGGAGCCGAATCCGAAACGCCGGAGCCGGAAATTGAACCGGAGGACGCGGAGGAAGAAGAGCCCGAAACCCAGGACAGCAGCGTGGCGCTTCTGGATTACCTCCTCTCGCTTGCCGCGGCCCTGCCCAAAAAAAAGCGGGACGCTTTCAAAAAGAGCGGCTATGAAAAAAGAGCCAAGGCCCTGAAAAAGAAACTCCTTGAACTGGGACGGAAATAGCGAATGACCGCACACACATTATATACAGGAGCGCTTCCGTGACGAAAGTTGCAATTTATGCTTTGAGCGGCGAACCCATTTCTCTTGTCCACGCCTTTTTGAACGCCCTTGATATGCGCGAAAAAGGCTATGACGTAGCCGTGATTCTCGAAGGCCCCGCGACAAAGGCAGCCGCGGACATGGCCGAAGAAGGCACTGACTTTTACGAACTCTACAGCCAGGTAAGCCAGAGCGGACTTATCGACTGCGTGTGCCGCGCCTGCTCCGCAAAAATGGGCGTCCTTGAACGCATAGAAAAACTGGGCCTCTCCTGGGGAACCGACATGAAAGGCCACCCCTCTTTAGCGCGGTACCTCGACGAGGGGTATAGAATTATTCCTTTTTAGTTTTCCGGCAAGACGTAAAAGCGGCGCGGGCGATGCGCCCACATTCTTTAATTCAAAATTCAAAAAATTCTTTGTGGAGGAGTTTGACGGCTTCTTCGCAGTGTTCTTCGGGGACGACGAGGGAGAGGTTGATGTGGGAGGCGCCGAGGGAAATCATGCGTACGGGGATGGGGCCGAGGGCGGAGAAGACGCGTACGAGAAAGCCGCTTTCCTGCCAGACTTCTTTGCCGACGAGGGAGATGATTGCGCGGTTTTTTGAGACTTCGGCGGAGGAGAACTCTTCGAGGTCTTTGACGATTTCTTTTAGGCGGGCTGAGCTTTCGACGCTCATGGAGACGGAGACTTCGGATGTGGCGATGAGGTCAACGGGGGTTTTGTGTTTTTCGAATACGGCGAACATTCTGCTTAAAAATCCGTAGGCGTTGAGCATTCGGGAGGAGGCGACATTGATGAGCGTGATGTTTTTTTTGAAGGCTATGGCTCTCATGCCGCGCCCCCGCGTTTCTCCTGAGAGGGCTGTGCCGGGGTCCTGGGGGGCTTTCGTGTTTTTAACCCAGACGGGGATGTTTTTTTCAACCGCGGGCTGAATCGATGAGGGGTGTACGACTTTCGCTCCGAAGAAGGCAAGTTCGGCGGCTTCGGCGTAGCTCATTTCGGGTATGGCCGCGGCTCCGGGGATGAGGCGGGGGTCTGTTGTGAGGATGCCGCTTACGTCTGTCCAGATTTCTACGCGCCCTGCGCCCAGGGCCGCGCCTATGATTGTGGCGCTGAAGTCGGAGCCGCCCCT
>JAITGB010000240.1 GCA_031280945.1 Spirochaetales bacterium | reverse complement strand
AAGCGGTAATCTTACGCATACTTGGCTTTCTGGATACGGTGGTGGTGAGGGAAACGTACCGATATATTCTGATTTTAGTTTTTCTTTAATTAGGAGGTGTAGGGCATGATTTGCGATGTAAAAAATCCCCGGTGGGAGAATGCGGAAAAAACACTTTTAGGTGTTGACGTTGTAAATGAGCGAGGTGAGGAATTAATTTTGCTCACAACGGAAAATAATTCTGTGCCGGAAGAAGCAATGATTTTTAATTTTGCTAAAAAAAATTATTAAAAAAACTTGACAGGAAAAATTTTTTGATTTAATAATCGAGAAATCGATTACTGAAAAGATTTTTTGTGTTTACCGCCAGATAGATTATCAGAAGTAAAATACGAGGCTTAAAAATGCCCCCACTAATACTCTTCCGGCGAATTACTTATTCTGTAGAAAAGCCAGAGAAAAAGGCAGGAAAAGACAAGGGGCGGAATTATGTTGACCGAAACGAAGATTGCACTGAACCAGACCTTGCCCAGAAAAATATCGAGAAAGCCTCCGGTAAAGGAGCCTGCGATTCCCACGAAAACAGCGCCCCACACTCCTCCGATGAACCTTTTTTTGAGGACATAATGAAAAATCAGGGCTTCGCCAAATCCTATGAGAATATAGATGAGCCCGATAGTGATAAAGCTGTTTTCCATGTTTTCAGGTACGCATTAAGATTAAAACGTAATGGCGGCCGTGTCCAGAACCCGTGTGTTCAGTATGACCGCTTCGCTGTAGACCCTTGAAAAATTGTTTTGGGGGTCCCAGCCGTAAGCCACGACACAGACCCCCACATAGATTTTACTGCCCGTAGTATTGAAGCTCGCCGGCAGGCGCAGCGTGTCGGGGTCGCCGCTTGCAAAACCGCTATTGGGGTCAGTAGAATTGGGCTTTGTGGGGTCAAAACTTTTCAGCGTAATTGACTGGTATATGCGCGGGGTTCTGTAAAGAGTAAGATAGTCCGCCGGAACCGCAGGCGCCGGAGGAGGATTTATGAGCATACTCGCCTCGTGCGTTGCGGGATTTGCTACAACATAGGCAGGATGCGCCGAAGAAAGGAAGTTGATTTCGTATGTCCCCGGCCCTCCTCCCCACGGCAGAAAAGGCGGTGTACGGCTGCTCGCAAGGCTCGTGTCCTGCCCGGATGCAAGACCAGTTCCCGCATTCCGGCGGAAAGGCTGAAAACCCCGTGATGTAATTGTTCCCTCGGACGGAATATAAAGGCCGTAAAAATACGCCCTGTCCTCGGTAATCGATGCATCCGTTTGAGCATCATCTGAGTAAAACTTGTAAAAAATATCGTACCCGACAAAAACTCCGGTCAATGTATCGTTATCCGTGTTGTGGTAGAACCTGTAGCCCCCGGTTATGGGAACAACACGGTCGCGGTTTATCGGATACAAATACACAAGCCTGTTGAGCCCGCAGGCGCACAGAACAAGCGTGAGAGAAACAAGAACACCGGCTTTTACAAGCAGGGCCACGGGATGATTTTCTTTCTGTTTGTTCGAGCGCCCTCTTTTTTCCGTCATTACTTCCCTAAAGTTATTATACGGTCATGGGCGTATTTTGTCCAACTGCTGCCGGGGTATTCGTTTATAAGGCGTGTGTAGAAGTTTTTCGCGTCCTCCGGGGTTTGGGCCTTTTCCGCAAGCCGCCCCAGGCTGAAAATAACAAGGGGAATGTCGGGAAAATCAGTTGAATGCCGCTCCAGGATAAGATTGAGGTTTTCCGCGGCCTTCTCCGGCTTTTCCGCGTCCTCCCAGGAAGATGCGGCGTTGAGGAGGGCAATGGGCGCAAGGTAGCTTGAGGGATAGCGGCCAGCCAGTGAGGTCCAGATTTCCGCGGCCTTCTCCAGGTCTTGAGTCCGGTAGGCTATGTCCGCCTGAATATCAAGAGCTTTTTGGGCGGCGAAGGTGTCCCCGTATTCCGCTGTAACGGCCTGGGCTTCCCGGACAACAGCCTCAGCCTGGGATGAGGCTTTTTCGGCTGCGTCCGCTTCGGCCTCAGGTTTTTCAGCCGCATCATGCGCTGTTATCCATGCGTTGTAGTCTTTTTCCAGAGCCTCAAGACGCAGAGCCGAAGACTCAAGAGTGCGTTTTTTTATCTCCAGATTGACAACAAGAGCCGTGAGAACAAGAAAAAGAAAAACGCCGGAAAAGATGAGAGCCTTTCGCCTGCGCTGAATAAAGGCCGCAAACCTTTCGATAAAACTCTCGGCCTGCGCCGCTTCGCTTGACTGTGCCATGTGAAAAACTCCTTACTTGCTTATTCCAAGTTCTTTTATAAGTTTCGTTAAATATGTGCGCTGCAGCCCCAAAGCCCGCGCCGTTATGGTTTGATTCCAGTTGTGCGTTTTGAGTACCGCCGTAAGAAAAGCCTTTTTGAAGCCCTGCATGGCCTCGCGGAAAGTTTTCCCTTCGTAGCTGTCCCCTGTCTGCCCCCTGTCCGTAGGCAAAAGAAGGTCTTGCGGGCGTATGAGGTTTTCTCCGGCTATAACAACAGCCCTTTCCACGGCGTTTTCAAGCTCCCTCACGTTTCCGGGCCACGCGTAGGAGTACAGGGCCTCTAGAGCCGCCTCGGAAAAACCGCTGATTTTTTTGTTCGTCTCGCGGTTAAAGCGTTTGAGAAAAAACTCGGCAAGCTCCGCTATGTCCTCCGGCCTTTGCCGCAGAGGGGGAATGGAAAGGGGGAGAACATTCAGGCGGTAGTACAAATCGGAGCGGAAACTCCCCTTCTCTACTTCCTGCTGAATGTTTTTGTTTGTGGCCGCGACTATGCGCACATCGGCTATAACCGGTTCATTGGAACCCAGCCTCTCAAACACCTTGTGCTGAAGCACCCTGAGGAGTTTTGCCTGAAGGGAAAGCGGCAGGTCGCCTATTTCGTCCAGAAAAATCGTGCCCCCGCCCGCAAGTTCAAAACGCCCTCTGCGCGTGGCGGTGGCGTCGGTAAAGGCTCCTTTTACATGGCCAAAAAGCTCGCTTTCCAGAAGAGCCTCAGGCAAGGCCGCGCAGTTTACGCGGACAAACGGCCCCTTTTTGCGCGGGCTTGCGAGGTGAATCTGCTCCGCGAAAAGCTCCTTGCCCGTGCCGCTTTCCCCCAAAATAAGGACGGAGGAATCCGAGGCCCCTACCCTGCGCGCAAGCTCAAGTTTTTCGATAATGGCGGGGCTTTTTCCGACAAAGGTATGAAACCCTTTTTCCACGGGAAGCTGTTCCCTAAGAAGGCCGATTTCCTCCCGCGCCCTTGCAAGGCTCCTCATGTTCTGAATGGCCAGGGCCGCCTGGGTTGAAAATACCTCAAGCCATTCAAGGTCGGGCTGGCCAAAGTGTTTGCCGCTCTTTTTGTTGATAATTTCTATGACGCCCACGATTTCGTCCCGTATGCACATGGGAACCGCCAGAATGGAGGTTGTGGGAAAACCAATCTGCCGTGAAATATCCGCGAGAAAACGGGGGTCTTTGTCTACATCGTCGCAGATGAGGGATGTCCTGCGTCCGGCCACCCAGCCCGCTATGCCCTCCCCCAGATTAAGGGAGAAGTTCTTTATGTCATGCCCCTTGACGCCAAGAGCAATTTCAAAGTACAGCTTTTGGCTTTCCTTTTCCAGAAGCAAAAGGGACGAAGCCTCTCCCTCCACAAGCCGCGTTGCGGATTCAAGAATTTTTGTAAGGAGGGCCCGAATGTCCGAGTAATTTGAATTTATGAGATTGTTAATCTCAATGAAAGTTTCAAATTTTTTTGGCTCGATTGTCGATTTAAACATCGGCTCGCATCACCCAAAGAATCAGGCGTTATCCCTGTCTTTCAAAAAGTCTCCTAAGGTAAAGGTTGATTCGTTGTCCTCATCATGTATGTATTTGCGCAGCTCTTCCCTCTGCTGTTTTTTCTGGAATTCCCGCAGGGACAGGGAAAGTTTCTGCCGGGACGGGTTTATTTCAAGAACAACCGCCTGAATTGTGTCGCCCACGGAATACTTTTTCAGAGCCTCGTCCGGGTCATCGCCGGAATGGTCCGAAACATTGGCCTTGCCTATAAGCCCCTCAATGCCGCCCTGAACCCGTACAAAAATACCGAATTCCGTGATGTTTGTAATTTCCCCTTCGATGCTGCTTTTTTCGGGAAAGGCTTTTCGCAGGGAAAGCCAGGGGTCTTCGGAAAGCTGCTTAACGCCCAGGCGGATATTTCTCTCATCGGGGTTTACATCAAGTACGATGACTTCGATTTCCTCGCCCTCTTTGAGTACGGAGCCGGGATTCTTGATTTTTTTGGTCCAGGAGAGTTCGTCTGAATGTAAAAAGCCGTCAATGCCCTCTTCAAGTTCGATAAAGGCCCCTGCGTTGGTGATTTTTTTGATGGGCCGCGTAAGGCGCATACCCTTGGGGTATTTGTCCGCGATTTCGTCCCAGGGATTGGGGTTTACCTGCTTGAGACCCAGAGAAATGCGTCCGCCCTGGAGGTCGTAGCCCAGAATTTTGGCCTCCACCTCGTCTCCGACTTTGAGTACCTCTTTGGGGTGCTTGATTCTCTTGACCCAGGAGAACTCGGAAATATGGGCAAGCCCCTCGATGCCTTCGGCAATCTCAATAAAAGCGCCGAAATCCGCGAGTTTTGTTACCTTGCCCTTGACTATGTCGTCAACGGAGAATTTTTCCTCGAAGTGAACCCAGGGGTCTTCCTCGAAATGTTTGAGGGAAAGATTGATTTTCCGGTTTTCCGTATCAAGGCGTATGACCTTGAGGCGTATAACCTGACCTTTTTTGACAAAATCCTTGGGGCGGGTAACGTGGCCCCAGCTCATGTCGTTGATGTGAAGAAGGCCGTCAAACCCGCCCAGGTCAACAAAGGCCCCAAAGGAGGTAAAACTCTTTACCGTGCCTTCTACTTCATCGCCGATTTGGGCGTTGGCGAAGAAAGCCTCGCGCTTACGCGTGGTTTCTTCCTCCAGAAAATTGCGCCGCGAGAGAATAATATTGATGCGGTTCTCGTTGTAGATTCTTTCTACGAGAAAAGAGGATTGGAGGCCTATGTACTTTTCCGGTTCCTCCACCCTGTGGACATCCATTTTTGAGATGGGGTTAAAAGCTGTAATGCCAAAACCCAGGTCAACCTCAAAGCCGCCTTTGATGATTTTGGTAACTTTGCCCTCTATAGGAAGGTGGTCCTGAAAACAAGCGCGGAGCTTTTTCCAGAAAAGTTTCTCGTCCGCCTTCTGTTTGGAAACAATGAGTTCGCCCGCGCGGTTTTCCTTTTTCATCAGGACAACCTGAACCATGTCCCCTATGGCGGGCGGGGGGCTGAATTCAGTCAGGGGGATTTTACCCTCGGACTTGTAGCCCACATCTATAAAGACGTTTTCCGCGCCGACTTCGACGACCCTGCCATCAACAAGCTGACCTTCTTCAAGCTCGTCAAGGCTTTTGAGATATTGCTCCTGCAATTCTTCCTGTTTATTCTCGTTTTCTGCCATATAACTCCTGCCGAATCAACATCAATACTTTCTCACAAACTTCATTCAGCGTCAAGTCCGATGTGTCTATATAGACGGCGTCCTGTGCTACCGTGAGACTGCCCTCTTCCTTGTTCCTGTCTATGGCGTCCCGCTGCCGGAGCGAGGCGGCAATCTCCTCTTCCGAAAGGCCGCTCGTTCCCTGAAGAAAACGCCTGCGGGCGCGGGCTTCGGGTTTCGCGTCCAGAAAGATTTTGACCTCGGCATGGGGGAAGACCACGGTGGTTATGTCGCGGCCTTCCATAACTATATCCCGTGTGGAGGCGATGTCCCGCAGGCGGCGGTTGACCTCATGCCGGACCGGAAGAATGGCGGAATGTTTCGCTACCCAGGCATCCACCGCGTCGGTGTGAAGCTCTTCCTCGCGGGGTGAGCCGTCAACGAGGAGTTTTCCGTCC
>JAITGB010000017.1 GCA_031280945.1 Spirochaetales bacterium | reverse complement strand
TTTCCCGCGTCTCTTATAACAAAACCTCCGGCGATACACCCAAGACTCCCCAGTCAGCCAAATGTTATTTGGAAAAGGTGTACTCAGGAGGCTTTTGTATTTTATTGCACACCCAAGGAGGTACGCAATATGAAAAAATCACAATCCTTTTTGAGAGTGAGCCTTGCTCTTCTCGCACTGTCCGGCGTTCTGTTTGCCGGGTGTTCGAGCGGCTCTGACGACATCCCTCTAAAGGGAGGAAAAGTGCAGGTACTAGCGGATGCTACTCCCGCTTCTTCTTCACATTCTCTTAACCTAAATAATATTTCTGCAGCTGCGGTGAATCCTGGGCAAACAGACGAAACGGTTGAAATTATGGATATGAAATTATATATCCATAGCATTATGCTCAGAACCCCTGAAGAAGTAATAGCCTGCGCTAACAATCCTAAATATTCGGACGGTCATGAGTTTTCTATTTTTGACAATCACGATAAAGGTACTGGTATGGTTGTATCGCCAAAGGAAAATCGGCAAAGCCTTGCTTTCTCTGTATTAACGCCTTCTTCACTCACGGCAAAGGTGCCCGAGAATATGTGGGATATACTACTTATTCACATTTCCTATGGGAGTATGGGCGAAGACAAAACCTCCTATGTTACCTATACCGACCCTAATACTCAAACAGAAACTACGCGAACTATCCAGGAATTGTTGGTAAGCGGCCCCTCCCCGACACAGAGTGTTGCTTATGCTATAATTTTCTTGTATGGAAATGCCGCAAGCAGAATTCCTGAGTATACGCAGTATAGAGATGCCGCAAGCTCTTATTTAGGGTCAGGAACTATACAGGAATTAACCCTGCCCAGCCCTGTAGACACACGCACTTCCACTCCGGTTCTAAAATTGCATTTAAATGCTCAAGGAATTCTAAAAAAAGATTCCTCCGGTGAGGTGTATATTGACCAGGAACTTCTTGAATCCCGCCTGGATGAAATGTTAAGCGTAAACGCTGAATAATATACTCGCGCAGGGTTTTCCGCTGTCCGCGCCGCTTTGCGGCGCGGGGTTTTAACCGTCCGCCCGCGCGTAGCGCGGGCGGCATGAGGGTTTCCCCAAAATCTTCCGGCTTTGACACCACCCCTAAGCCCCTGGGCGCGCAAGGGTTTTGCTCCGGTTTTATCGGTTCGCTTTTAGCGAACCGTAAAGTCGAAAAACAAACGGATTGGTGGGGCCTGCGGATTTTGTGAAACAAAATCCGCAGGGTCTTTTCGGGCCAACGGCACGAAAAGACCGGAGCGAAGCGCAGCCCCGCAAAGCCCCCCTCAAAAACGCGATTAGAGATGCAGCCACATATTGTTGCTTTACGGCGCTTAGCCCAATTTTTTAGTATAGCTAAAATCCGCGTTTTATCGGGCTGGGGGTTTTTTGCCCAACGGGCAAAAAATGCGCCCCAAAAGTTTATATGCGCTGGCCCTCCCCCATCTTGAAACCCCCGCCAAAATTTATTATCGTAACCCTATGAAGAAATTCGTTTTCCTGGCTGTTTGCGCGCTTTTCGCGGCTTCCGCGCTTTTCGCCGCGCCGCCGAAAATTGTTGTGCGTAACTCAACGGGCTCGGCTATACACGAGGTCTACGTCTCGCCTTCGTCTTCCGGGGACTGGGGCGAGGATTACCTCGCGGGCGCGGTTTTGGCCGGAGGGGACGACATAGCCATTACTCTGCCTCTGCCTTTGTCCAAGCAGCGCGTGTACGATATTATGCTTATTGACGCTGAGGGGGATTCCTATTCGCGCATGGAGGAGACGGTGAGCGAGAACGGCGTTATTACGATAACTTTTGAGGATTACGATGAGGAGCCCGCGTACTACGAGGACGATGAAGACTAAACGTTTGGCGGCGTAGGCTCTATGGAGCGGTCTTCTTCCGCGGATTTCCGCGAAAACTTCTATACGCGATGCCATCTGTGCGGCAGAGAGTGCGGCGCGGACAGGACGCGCGGTGAGGCGGGTTTCTGCGGCGAGGGCGCGACCCTTAGAATTGCGTGGGCGGGGCTTCATTACGGCGAGGAGCCTGTAATCTGCGGGGCGGGCGGTTCGGGGGCGGTTTTCCTGTCCGGCTGCACCCTCAGGTGTTTTTTCTGCCAGAATCACGAGTTAAGCGGCGGCGGCGGTCCTGGCCGAGACGTAAGTCTTTACGAATTTACAGAAATATGTCTCATGCTTCAGGAAAAAGGAGCGGAAAATATAAATATAGTAACGGGTACTCATTTTATTCCTTCTCTTGCCGCGGGCATCAGCGCGGCGCGGGAGAGAGGGCTTCGTCTGCCTGTTGTGTGGAATTCGTCGGGTTTCGAGCGGGAGGCTCTTTTGGAAGTTTTGGACAGTTTTACCGATATTTATCTGCCCGATATAAAGACTCTGGATTCCCGCCTGGGCCGCGCTCTTTTCGGGGTTTCCGGCTATGCACAGGCGGCAGCGCGGGCTGTCCTGGCTATGGCCGCATCCCGCCCCCTGCGGTATGCGGATGATTCTTCGGGCCGCCTTGTTTCGGGGCTCATTGTCCGCCATCTTGTTCTTCCGGGCCTTATGGAAAACACGCGCGAGGTTCTTACCTGGTTTGCGGAGAATCTGGCGGGCCGCGCCCTCCTCTCCCTCATGTTCCAGTTTACCCCTCCGCGGCGGCCCCTTCCCTGCGGTGAGGGTGCGGACTCAAGGCACAAGATTCCGGGAGACTGGGACAGGAGAGTATCTTCCGGCGAATACGCCGAAGTCCTGTCCTTTCTGGAAGAACTGGGCATTGAAGAGGGTTTTGTTCAGGAACTTCCCGATACGGACGAGCTTCCTGATTTCTCGCGGGCCGATGCCTTTCCTCCGGCTCTTGCGCGGCCCCTCTGGTTTTACGGAGGCCCCGAAAACGCATGAAGCCCGCAGCTTGGCGTCTCTTTCTTTCCCTCCCTCTGTGTGTCCTCCCCGTTTTTCTCATTCACTCAGGCTGTGAATCTCCGCCCGAAGCCGCGCCCCCTCCCCTGCCCCCCTACAGGAGGGGCCTCATCTCATCGCGGGAGCTTGGCATAGCCCTGCGCGCCGCCGACAGAGTAGAGGATATTCCGCTCTGCCTTTCCCTGTATGGCCGTATTCTGGGCACAGCGACAAACGCCGGCCTCAAAGAGGACGCCGAGCGCCTCCTTCACTATATGTCCGAGGTTCTTGCCCGCCACAGCGACGAAGAATGGTCTGAAGAATACTCAACAGCCCTCACGCGGCGTTACCTCAATCTGGGGGATTCCGAAAAAGCCATGCAGCTTTTAACGGAAAAACTCGAGCGTATCAGGAATCTGGAAAACACTGTAAGAAAACGCCTTCTTTTTGAGGAAATCATCGACATCTGCATTTCCGGCGGCGAGGCTTTTCTTCCCCTCCTCCGGCACACAATGGACGCCGTTCTTGTTCTCGAAGACCCCAGCATAAAAACGCAGCTTCTCGCCGAATCAACGCGGCGGTTTTTTAACAAGGGTTTTATACGCGACACGCAGAATCTTTTGCAGCTTACCCTCTCCCAGGTCGGAAGCATAGAAAGCCCCTGGGAGCAGGCGGAGATTTACTCACGCATCGCCCTCATTTATAACGACATGAAGAACGAGCGCCGCGCGCGGGAATATGCGGAGAAGGCCATTTCCGAAATTACTCAAGAAACAGCCCCCCCCCAGGGCGAAGAAGCCGCGGTAAAACTCGGCCTCACCGCGGAAAATCTCCTGCGCCTGGGTTTCGGCCAAAAAGCCCTGCAGATTACCTCCCTGATTGAATACCTCTGGATTCGCGCGGAAACCCTCTGCCGCATGGCCATTGCCAGCTCAAACGACAGCCTCATCGACAGGGCCTACGAAACCGCCTCCGGGGTCAGCAGCGCCATAAGGAGAATGACCACCCTCTTTCAGCTTGATTTTCTTCTCGCCGAAGCCGGCCTCGCGGGAGAAGTCCGGCACAACCTGCCCCTGCGTAGCGCCGAAATCGCGGCCCTCCCCGTCCTGTCGGCGGACAGTTTTACCTCCCGCCTCGCGCGGCTCTACCTCGTTTTGGGAGACGCGGACAATTCGGAAAAAACAGCAGGGCGCATCCGCGACGCCTACAGCCGCGCCGCGATTCTCGTCCAGCTCGCGCGTTACAACGAAGAGAAAAAAAGACCCCAAAAATCAGAAGCCCTGCTTGAGGAAAGCATCACGCTCGCCCGCTCCGCAGGCCAGGCGCGGGACAGAATCCTGCAGGATGTCGCGGACGTGTATATGTACAAAAAAGACACCGCGCGGGCCGTCATCACCGCAGCGGAAATTGAAGAACCCTACTCCTTCGCCCTCACCACAGCCGAACTCGTCCGCTATCTTCTGGAAACGAAAACCCCTCTCGACGAAGAAACTTTTACCCTCATGGAAAAAAACCTGTACAGGTAGCCGCATCTGAAGCCCCGCGCCGAAAGTAAGCCCGCGCCCCCCGCCACCGGAAAAACCCTACCCTATCACCGTACCCGTAAAATCCCCCCCCCGGAGCAGAACCGCAAGATTCTCAAGGTCCCGTCCCGCAGCCACGAAAACCCTCATACCCAAATCTCGAGCCCGCCTCGCCGCAACAGGGTCAAAAGGAACATTCCTCCCCGGAACCCAATCCTCCCCGATAATCGCAAGAAAATCCGCCCAGCCCACGCGCTCAACAGGCATCGCGCCCGAATCCTTGTTCGGGTCCGCAGTGTAAACCTTGCTGATATTGGAAAGATTAATCACCTCCCGCGCGCCAAACCTCTGGGCAAGAAGCACCGCATCAAAATCCGAAGAAAAACCCGGCTTCCATCCCGCCGCTACAAGAACGCGGCCCGTAAAATCCCCCTCCGCGGAAGGGTCCGTAACAAGAGCCTCGCCGCACTCATCCGCAAAAATCCCCCGCACAAGCTCCCCGTTAAGCCGCGTAGCCGCAATCCCAATCCAGTCCGCGGCAGCATCGCTCACAGGCCCTTCCGCCGCCTCGCGGTACGCCGCCTGATACCTTCGCGCCGGCCCCCCGCCTCCCACAACAAAAATGAGCCGCCTCCGCCCGTCCTCCGCCAAATAGTCCAGCGTAGTCCGCCTGAAATTCTTCAAAAACTCCGTGTCCACCGC
>JAITGB010000193.1 GCA_031280945.1 Spirochaetales bacterium | reverse complement strand
GCGAAGAACCGGCAGCCCTGGCGCTTTATCGTAATTCAGGAAGAGAAAAACCGCAAAATTTTTGAGGAGGCGTGTTTCGGGCAGGAACACGTGGGGCAGGCTCCGGTGATTATCGCGGGATGTTCCACGAACATAGAGTACAAAATGCCCAACGGCCAGCTTTCCTATCCCATAGACATCAGCTTCGCGGTTTGCCAGATGATGCTACAGGCTGTCCACGAGGGATTGGGAACCTGCGTTATTACGACCTTTGACGAGGCTGTGCTTCAGAGAGCCCTTACGGTGCCTTTTTCCATGCGGGTTGTCCTTCTGCTCCTTGCCGGCTACGCCGCTGAAACTCCGCCTGTGCCGCGCACCCGGCAGGCCCTGGAACGCATAACTTCGCGGGAACACTGGTAAGGCGCGGGGGTGCGTGCTTTAGCCGTAACTAAAGGTCAAGCCCTCCCGCCTGCGCTGCCTTTCCATGCCGAGTTCAAGAAGCTCATCAAGAAGGGCGGCGTAGGAGAGTCCTCCGTGGGCGCACATGCGCGGAAACATGCTTATTCCGGTAAAGCCGGGCAGGGTGTTGATTTCGTTTACGTAGAGGCCGCCTGAATCCTTGTCCAGGAAAAAATCCACGCGGGCCATACCTTCGGCCTCCGCGGCCCTGTAGGCCCGCACGGCAAGAGCTTTGACTTTTTCCCGCGCGGCATCGTCCAGGGCCGCGGGCACAAGAAGCCGGGCTCCGTCCGAGTCAATGTACTTGGCGTTGTAGTCGTAGAACTCGTGCGAGGGAATAATTTCTCCCGGAGTAAAAGCCCGGGGCTCAAGATTGCCCAGAACGCTGCATTCGATTTCCCGCGCGGAGAGAGCTTTCTCGACAAGGACTTTTGAGTCGTAGCGGAATGCCTCGTCTATGGCAGGAAAAAACTCTTCCCGCGCGTGAACCTTGCTGATGCCCACCGAAGAGCCTGCCGCCGAGGGTTTGACAAAAAAAGGATAGCCGAACTGGGCCTCCGCTGTTTTTCCGGCCTGCTCTCTGGGCTCTTCCGTGCGCAGGGTAAAGAAGGGCGTAACAGGAATCCCCGCATCCCGCCACACGCGCTTTGCCGTGTCTTTGTCCATGGAAAGGGCGCTGCCCAAAACTCCTGCGCCCACATAGGCAAGCCGGGCGTTCTCAAGAAGCCCCTGCACAAGGCCGTCCTCGCCGAAACTTCCGTGCAGAACAGGAAACACAACGTCAATGGGAAGGAGCCTGCCCGCAAGGGCTGCGCCCCGTCCCGGAACAATGCTGAGAGCCGCGTTCTCATCCTGAGTGATGGCAAGGGGCTTTTGGGCCGAGGCTCGCGCCGCCTCAACAGCGCTCTGTGGCTGCAAGTACCACACGCCCTCCTTGTCTATTCCCGCAAGAAGAATCTTCCACTGCGCGGAGAGATTGTACACAACAGAGGCTGCCGACTGGAGCGAAACCTCATGCTCGCCCGACCTCCCGCCGTAAAGAATGAGAACGGTTTTCATGGCGTTATTATAGGGGCTCTTACTTTGTCGTACAAGACGGACGGCGCACTCCAGGTAGAGAAGAATTTGGACCAGGCTGCATGGACGAGCAGCAATCCGTAAGGATTGCGGCGGGATAGAGAACTCGCCGCATTACGGCTTCTTTCTTTTCAAAAAAAAAATTGCATGATAATATGGGGGAAGGGGGATTTAGTTATGTGGAAGCTATGTGCGGCCGCACTGTGCTCTTTTTTTATGTGTGGGGGCGGCGCACTTTTTTCTCAGGAGAAGCCTCTTATAACTTTTAATGGGCATACAGATACGGTCAATTCTGCGGCTTTTAGTCCTGATGGAAAAAAAATCGCTTCGGGTTCGCACGACCAGTCTATCCGGCTTTGGGATGTGGAGAACGGTAAGGAAATTGAAATTCTTTGGGGACACGACGGGAGTATTAATTCTGTGGCGTTCAGCCCGGATGGGAGGCGGCTGGCTTCAGGTTCCGATGATAATTCAATCAGACTTTGGGATATGGAGTTGAAGCAGGAAATCAAGACGCTGAGGGGGCACAACGAGGCTGTGCGCTCGGTAGCCTTTAGTCCGAACGGGGATTTGCTGGCGTCAGGCTCCTCCGATATGCAGGTCAAGCTCTGGAGTGTGCAGCGGCGGCAGGAAATCAATTCGCTTTCGGGCCACAAGAGCATTGTTCTCTGTGTTGCATTTAGTCCTGACGGAAAAACTCTTGCTTCAGCTTCGGCCGACAGCACCATCAAGTTGTGGGACGTTTCAAAGGGTGAGGAATTAAAGTTTTTCGGAGGACACGCGGGCAGTGTCCGGTCTGTAATGTTTAGTCCTGACGGCAAATTTCTTGTGTCGGCTTCCGATGATTCTACTGTTAAAATCTGGGATGCAGAAAGCGGGGGAGTGGTCAAAACTTTTTTCGGGCATACGAACTGGGTTTTTTCGGCGGCTTTTAGCGGCGACGGCAAACGCATTGTTTCGGCTTCGCGCGACAAGAGCCTCAAACTGTGGAACTTTGCAGGCGAGCGCGAAGTAAAAACATTGTCGGAGCACAGGAACTATGTACGCTCCGCGGCTTTTAGCCCTGACGGGCGGCGCATTATTTCCGGTTCGCAGGACACAACGCTCAAGCTCTGGGACGCTGAGAGCGAAGGGGGGCCCTCCGTCCGCACGGGCGCGGTTCTTTCGGAGGCTCTTGGTCCTCAGGCAAAGAGCGCGGCTTCTTCTTCGGACAGCAAGACCGCCAAGCTCCGGGACGCTGAGAGCGAAGAGGAACTCTCCGTCCGCACAGGCGCGGTTCTTTCGGAGGCTCTTGGTCCTGATGCAAAGAGCGCGGCTTCTTCTTCGGACAGCAAGACCGCCAAGCTCCGGGACGCTGAGAGCGAAGAGGAACTCTCCGGCCACACAAGCGCGGTTCTTTCCGTGGCTTTTAGTCCTGACGGGAAGCGCGTGGCTTCTTCTTCGGGCGACAAGACTATCAAGCTCTGGGATGTGGACAACAAGGAAAAGGAGATTAAAACGTTTTCCGGCCACACGGGCGCGGTTCTTTCGGTGGCCTATAGTCCTGACGGGAGGTTCCTGGCTTCCGCTTCATGGGATAAAACCGTCAAGCTCTGGAGCGTTGAGACGGGGCAGGAAATCCTGTCGCTCTCCGGCCATTCAGGGGTTGTCCGGTATGTAGCCTACAGCCCTGACGGTAAGTTTCTTGCTTCGGCTTCCGACGACCGTACGATTAAGCTGTGGGACGCGGGGAGCGGCAAAGAGGCGCTCTCATGCAAAGGGCACGAGGGCGCAGTTTTGGCTGTAGCCTTTAGCCCGGACAGTACAACTTTTGCGTCCGGCTCCGACGACAACACCATTAAACTCTGGGATGTGAAAACCGGCAGTGAAATCAGAACTCTTGCGGGACATCAGAGCAGTGTCCTGTGCGTGGCCTTTAGCGCAGACGGCAAGCAGCTCGTCTCCGGTTCAGGGGACAACACTATACGGCTCTGGGACACTGCCAGCGGAAACACTGTCAAAATACTTTCGGGGCACAACCACTATGTGCGTTCCGTGGCCTTTAGCCCGGATGACACTTTAATCGCATCCGGTTCATGGGATAAAACCGTAAAAGTTTGGGATGCGGCGAGCGGGCGGGAGCGTAAATCCTTTACGGGGCACACGAGCGCCGTCCTGTGCGTGGCCTTTAGTCCAGACGGCAAGCTGCTCGCTTCGGGGTCGGAGGACAGAACCATCAAGCTCTGGGGGAGGCCAAAGGAGGAGCCGTAAGGCAGGATGAGGGGATTGGGCGCATTCCGTAGGCCTTAAGTTAGCGGCCACGATAGATAGTTTCTATCGGAACTCAAGGCAGTCCCCTGGCGCATTTTTTCGGGCACCGCCCGAAAAAACCGGGCTTTGCGGGGCTTGGCCGCCGCTTCGCGGCGGCTGCTTCGCACCCCTCCAATCCCTTGCGCGGGCCCGCCCTGCCGGGCGGGCAAGACCCAGGGCCAAACAGAAACCTGAAAAACGCCGAAGACACAAACCCCCCGCCGCCGCTTCGCGGCGCCGGCCTTCCCCCCTCTGGCGCGGCTCCGCCGCGCCAGCCTTACATCCCCGAATGTTCTCCTAACCCGCTCTTGACAAAAACCGCGCGCCGGGGTATCGTACCCGCACAATTTGAACTGTGAGGATGTAAATGGCAGTACCAAAGTATAAACCCTCAAAATCCCGGACGCGGCGGCGGCATTCCATCAACAGAAGGCTGGAAGTGC
>JAITGB010000021.1 GCA_031280945.1 Spirochaetales bacterium | reverse complement strand
CCCCGGCGGCCGTCCCCTGCCGCGAAAACTTTGTTCCGCGAGGTCTTGTACACTCCGTACTCCGCCTTGATATTCGTGCGGGCGTCTTTTTCTATGCCAAAGGCGTCCAGAGTTTCCGGCTCCGGCCCCAAAAAACCAAGAGCCAGAAACACAAGGTCAGCCTTCCAGGTCTCTTCGCTGCCGGGGACTTCCCGCATCACGTTGCGGCCCGCCTCATCGCGCTGCCATGAGACGCGCACAGTTTTTATGCCCGAAAGGTTTCCCCTGCTGTCCCCCAGAAATTCCTTTGTCTGGATACAGTATTCGCGGGGGTCTTTGCCGAAACGAAAAAGAGCTTCCTCGTGGCCGTAGTCAACTTTGAGTATGCGCGGAAAAAGGGGCCAGGGAAAATCCTCCGTTCTGCCGGGGGGAGGTTCAGGCAGGACTTCAAAATTCTTCAGGCTGCCGCAGCCCTGCCTGAGGGCTGTTCCCAGGCAGTCGTTTCCCGTGTCCCCGCCTCCAATAACCACAACCTGTTTTTCCCGCGCCGAAATAAAAGCGCCGTGTCCCGCCTCCGCGTCCAAAAGTCTCTGGGTGTTGCCTTTGAGAAAATCAAGGGCAAAGTGAACACCTTGTAACTCCCTCCCCGGAACCGTCATATCGCGGGGCCGCGTTGAACCCACGGCGAGAACAACCGCATCGAATTCCGCCATGATTTTTTCGGGGTCAATGTTTCTGCCAACCCAGGCGTTCATCTGAAAGTGAATGCCTTCGGCTTCCATAAGGGCTATGCGCGAACTCACCACGGCCTTGTCCAGTTTCATGTTGGGGATTCCATACATGAGAAGGCCGCCGGGCCTGTCCGCCCTTTCAAAAACCGTTACCGCGTGGCCTGCCTGGTTGAGCTGGTCCGCCGCAGCAAGGCCGGAAGGCCCTGAACCTATCACCGCAACCTTTTTTCCTGTGCGGCGGGGCGGCCTTCTCACGGCCATATAACCTGAAGCGTAGGCGTTGTCCGCGATAAAACATTCGTTGTTGCGTATGGTAACAGGCTCCTCGTGTATGCCCGCGACGCAGGCGCTTTCGCAGATGGCCGGACACACGCGGCCCGTAAATTCGGGAAAGTTGTTTGTCTCCCGTAAACGCCGGAAGGCTTCCTCAAAGCGTCCCTGATAGATAAAGTCGTTCCACTCCGGCATGAGATTGGAAAGAGGGCAGCCGAAACTCGATGAGCAGAAAGGCACCCCGCAGTCCATACAGCGCGCGCCCTGGCTAATCCTTTCGGCAACGGAAAGCTCGGTATGAAACTCATTGTAATTCTTGAGCCGCTCCTCCGGCGGCACATCGCCCACAACCTGGCGGGCGTAGTCCATAAATCCCGTTGGCTTACCCATGCAAAGCCCCCTCAAGCTGACTATCCATATTCTGTAGTGTTCTCCTGTATTCCGGTGAAATTACTTTCAAAAACTGATGCTTGAGCGTTTCCCAGCCGGAAAGAACTGCTACCGCGGAAGCGGAACCTGTCAGCCTCTCGTGGTCGCGCACAAGCCGGAGAATCGTCTCCTCGTCCCTTGAGTTTTCAAGGGGCGTTACCTCCATGGAGCCTGCCGTAACGCGCTTTCTGAAAGCCCCGTCCCTGTCCCACACATAGGCGATTCCCCCTGACATTCCCGCCGCAAAGTTTCGGCCCGTGCGGCCCAGAATAACGGCGCGGCCTCCTGTCATGTACTCACAGCCGTGGTCGCCCACGCCCTCAACCACAACCTCGGCTCCTGAATTGCGTACGCAGAAACGCTCTGCGGCAACGCCCCGGAAAAAGGCCTGGCCGGAAGTCGCCCCGTAGAGGGCAACATTGCCCAGAAGAATGTTTTCCTCCGGCACAAAGGAGGCGTTTTTCGGGGGGTAAATCACGATTTTGCCGCCGGAAAGCCCCTTGCCCACGTAGTCGTTGGCATCCCCCTCAAGTTCAAGGGTCAGCCCCCGCGCAAGCCAGGCCCCAAAACTCTGGCCCGCGGAACCCGTAAATTTTACGTGTACCGTATCGGGCGCAAGCCCTTCCTCCCCGGTGCGGGAGGCAACGTAGTTACTCAGCATACCCCCCACGGCGCGGTCGGTGTTGCTGATTTTCTTTTCAATAACGGTCTTTTTCCCTGTTTCTATAGCAGGAGCAGCCTCCTGTATGAGCTTCCGGTCAAGCACACAGTCTATGCCGTGGTCCTGGGCTACGCGGCGGACAACAGGACTGTCCGGCCTCTTTTTCCGGGCGGGCGCAAGGAGGGGGGCGAGATTAAGGCCCTGGGCCTTCCAGCCGAGAACAGCCTCGTCAACCTCCAAAAGGTCAACCCTGCCCACAACGTCTTCGAGCTTCCGAAAACCCAGCTTTGCAAGAAGCTCCCGTATATCCTCCGCGAGGAAGGCAAAAAACCGCGTAACGTGTTCGGGAGAACCGGAAAACTTTGCGCGAAGGCGCGGGTCCTGGGTAGCGATGCCTGCGGGGCAGTTGTTTTTTTCGCATTTTCTCATCATAACGCAGCCCAGGCAAATCAGGGCAGCGGTCGCAAAACCGAATTCCTCAGCCCCCAGCATGGCCGCAATAACAACATCGCGGGCTGTTTTGAGCTGGCCGTCCGTCTGGAGGACAACGCGGCTTCGCAGGTCATTCATCACAAGGGTTTGGTGGGTTTCCGCAAGGCCAAGCTCCCAGGGAAGGCCCGCGTGCTTTATGCCCGTCAGGGGAGAAGCCCCCGTACCCCCGTCGTGGCCGGAAATGAGAATATGGTCCGCGTGGGCCTTTGCCACTCCCGCGGCGACAGTTCCCACCCCCACTTCGCTTACGAGTTTGACGCTCACCCGCGCCAGGGGATTGGCGTTTTTTAAGTCAAAAATAAGCTGGGCAAGGTCTTCTATAGAGTAAATGTCGTGGTGGGGCGGAGGACTGATGAGCCCCACCCCAGGGGTTGAATGACGGGTCGCGGCAATTTCCCCCACAACCTTGTGGCCCGGAAGCTCCCCGCCCTCCCCCGGCTTTGCCCCTTGAGCCATTTTGATTTGCAGCTCGTCCGCGTGTGTGAGGTAGTTAATCGTAACCCCAAAACGCCCCGAAGCCACCTGCTTTATGGCCGACCTCTTTGAATCCCCGTTCGCAAGAGGGGAAAACCTCTGGGGGTCTTCTCCTCCCTCTCCCGTATTGGATTTTCCGCCCAAACGGTTCATGGCAAGGGCAAGGGTCTCGTGGGCCTCCTTTGAGATGGAACCAAAACTCATGGCCCCCGTAACAAAACGCTTCACTATGTCCGTAACAGGCTCAACCTCTTCTGCCGGAACAGGAGCACAGCCTTCCTTGAATTTCAGAAGCCCCCGAAGGGTCGCCTGATTTTGGGTATGGGCGTTTTGCCTCTCTGAAAAAGCGTTAAAGTTCTCTCTCCTGTTCTGCCGCACAGCTATTTGCAGATTGGCGATTGACTCAGGGTCCCACATGTGCCTCTCGCCGCCGGAGCGCCAGGACAAATCTCCCGCGCGCAGGTATTCCTGCTCAAAGCCGTAGCCCATGTAGCCCAAATCGTGCCTGCGCCTTGCCTCCTCGGCAAGCTCCGCGAAACCCGCGCCCTCAATGCGCGAAGCCGTGCCCGCGAAACAGCGCTCCACAACCTCCGCGCCCAGGCCCACGGCCTCAAAAATTTGCGCCCCCTTGTAACTCTCCAGGGTGGAAATCCCCATCTTGCCGAAAACCTTCTTCATACCCTTTTCAAGGGCGCCCGTGTACTGAATAACGATAAGACTGTCCGAAAGCTCGCTCCTGATATTGCCGTCCCTCTGCATCTTCCACATAGCTTCGTAGGCCAGGTAGGGGTTTACAGCATCCGCGCCGTAGCCCACAAGAAGGCAAAAGTGATGCACCTCGCGGGGCTCCCCGCTTTCAAGAAGAATACCGATTTCCGTCCTGCGCCCAATGCGGATAAGATGCTGATGAACAGCCCCAACCCCCAAAAGAGCCGAAAGAGGAATCCTCTCCGGCCCTGCGGCGCGGTCGCTTAAAACAATAAAGCTGCAGCCCTCGGCAAGAGCCTCCTCAGCCCCCCTCTCCAGACTTTCTATGCACTGAAGTAACCCCCTTTCCGCTTCGCAAGTCTGCGGATAGGTCATATCAAGGGTCTTACACTCCCAGCCCGGCTCCTCCACGTTCCTGAGAGCGTCAAGCTCCTCGTTGGTCAGAAAAGGAGTGCGGAGCTGCATTCTGTGGGCCTGCCGGGGGTACACATCGAGGAGATTTCCCTGGGGCCCAATGCTGCTCCTGAGGCTCATAATCACATCTTCGCGTATCGAATCAATGGGCGGATTCGTAACCTGAGCGAAAAGCTGCTTAAAGTATTCGTACACAAGGCGCGGCTTGTCCGAAAGAACAGCAAGGGCCGCATCGTTTCCCATGGAACCCAGGGCCTCCTTGCCGTCATCGGCCATGGGCTTCAGGATAAGGCGCAAATGCTCAAAAGTGTAGCCGAACATACGGAACCTCTGCATGAGAGTGTCCGGCCTGTAGGCGTGGGCCTCCCTGCGTATGTGGAGCTTCTTGATTTCCAGCTTGTTTTCCGTCAGCCACTGCCTGTAGGGATGCTTACCGCAAATCTTCTTCTTTATTTCCGCATCATCAACGATGCGGCCCTCCTCAAAATCAACGAGAAACATCTTCCCCGGCTGGAGGCGGCCCTTGCGGATAATAGACTCTGGAGCCACAGGCAGGGCCCCCACCTCGCTCGCCATAATAACCCGCTCATCATTCGTCAGGTAGTACCGCGAAGGCCGCAGGCCATTTCTGTCCAGAACCGCGCCGATGACATGTCCGTCCGTAAAAGTAATTGAAGCAGGCCCGTCCCAGGGCTCCATAAGATTACTCTGGAATTCGTAGAAAGCCTTCTTCTCATCGCTCATCGTCGCGTGGTTCTGCCATGCCTCGGGAATCATCATCATAACAGCCTCCGCAAGAGGCCGGCCCGATAAATACAAAAGCTCCAGAACATTATCGAAAGTCCCCGAATCCGAAAGGTCCGGCTCAATGAGAGGCAGAATCTTTTTTAAGTCCTCCCCCAAAACCTTTGACGAAAGAATAGCCTCGCGGCCCCTCATCTTGTTGATATTGCCCCGAAGAGTATTGATTTCCCCATTATGGCTGATAAAACGAAAAGGATGCGCCCTGTCCCAGCTCGGAAAAGTATTTGTCGAAAACCGCGAATGAACCATAGCAAGATGGCTCATAAAATCCCCATCCCCAATATCCGCCCCGTAGTAGGTAAAAAGCTGCTGGGGGGTGAGCATACCCTTGTACAGCAGAACCCGCGTCGACAAACTCACCACGTAGAAAAACGAGTTTTTATCGATTTCGCTTCCCCGGATTGCGCGCGTGGCCTGCTTGCGCAGAACAAAAAGACGCACATCAAAATCCTCAGCCGAAGCCCCCGTAACGAAAACCATCTCAACGCAGGGCTCACTTGCGCGGGCGCTCTCGCCCAGGGAAGAATTATCGCGGGGAACAGACCGGAAACCCGCAAGAGCCAAACCCGACTCCGCGCACAAACGCGCAAAAACCCCCTTCTGGGCCTCGCGCTCCCCCGCGTCCTGGGACAAAAACACCAGCCCCGCCGCATAAAGCCCCCGCTCCGGCAGCGTAATCCCCGCCCCCCCAGCAGCCTTCTCCAGAAACTCCCACGGAGAGGCCACGAGAAGCCCCGCCCCGTCTCCCGTATTCTTTTCCGCCCCCACAGCTCCCCTGTGGGACATATTAACAAGAATGTTCCGCGCATCGCTCACTATCCCGCGGCTCCGCTTCCCCTTAATATGCGCCACAAAACCCACCCCGCAGCTATCCCTCTCAAACGAAGGGTCGTACAAACCGTATTTACCGGGGCGCGAAACATACTCCATTAGGCTTTCCTCCTCCAGGCCGTTCACTTTTTTTCGTAAAGAATAATTATGCAATAATCGTGCCAAAAATGAATAAATTTGCATTTCCTTGCAGAACCATGACTTATTCACTCAAGAATAGCCCGCGCCTATCCAAAAAACTACAAAAACGTAAGATTTTTCAGGAAATTCCTACATTTTGGAAGGTTAAGAATTTGGGCGCAACCCTCCGCGCGATTTTCCGAAGGAAAATCGCGCTCACGGGTCGGGCTTTGCGGGGCTTCGGTATTTGCGCCTCCGCGCAAATACACCAGCGGTTCGCAAAGCGAACCGCAAGTCCCCTTCAATCCCTTGCGCAGCCCACGGGCAACCAGCAATCCCTGCGGAATTGCGACCAAACCCTTTCGCTGCCCGGCACTGGCAGGGCCAGCGCATATAAACTTTTTTTTGTGTGTGAGGGAGGGTTTTCGGCCTCCCGGCGGGGGTTCGGGGGCGGAGCCCCCGCCCGCGCAAGGGATAGAAGCGGAAATCCCGCAGAAAATTGCCGGAGGCAATTTTTGAGGAATTGGAGCGGATAGCCCGTTTTTTTCGGGCGCTGCCCGAAAAAATGCGCCCATTTTCTCGCCTTTCGGGGGAACTCCCCTCACTATGCGCTCTGCCCCCGCACTGGACGATTGGACGCTTTTTTTGTACTGTACATATAGTTACAAAAAAGGAGAATTGTATGAAACCGGTTACCTGGGGCGTCCTCTCGGTCTCAAAACATTATACCCAGCGCGTCCACCCCGCGATTTGCGGCTCGGCGGCAATTGAAGTCCGGGCAATCGCGTCCCGCTCTTTCGCGCGCGCGCAGGAGGCCGCCTCGCGCCTTAACATTGAGAAAGCCTACGACAGGTACGAAGATATTCTTTCGGACATAAATATAGAAGCCGTGTATATCCCGCTCCCCAATAACCTCCACACAGAATGGATTAAAGCCAGCGCGGATGCGGGCAAACACATACTCTGCGAAAAACCCCTCGCCATGAGCGCTCACGAGGCCGAAGACGCCGTGCGCTACGCCGAAAGCCGGGGGGTTAAAATTATGGAAGCCTTTATGTACCGCTTTCACCCCCAATGGCAGAAGGCCAAGGACATCATCGCCTGCGGAGAGTTGGGAGAAGTTCACTCCATAACAATTCAGTACGCCTACACGAACAGGGACCCCAAAAACATACGCAACATTCCCGAAGCAGGCGGCGGGGCCATTATGGACATAGGCTGCTACGCGGTTTCAGCGATTCGTTTTCTCCTCGGCGCGGAGCCTGGCAGGGTTTTGTCCCTCATACACCGCGACCCGGAATTTAAAACCGACATCCTCTCCTCGGCCATTCTTGACTACGGCAAGGCCCGTGCGGTTTTTACCGTCAGCACCACAAGCTGGCCCGGCCAAAAAGTTGAAATACGCGGCACAGAAGGCGAAATCAGCTTCCGCCTCCCCTACAACGCATTTGCCGATGTACCCGCACAGCTTGACATCACAACCCGCATGGGGGCCCGCACCGTGAGCTTTCCTCCCGTCAATCAGTACACCCTCATGTTTGAAGCCTTTTGCGATGCCATAAGAAACTACAAACCCGTGCCCACCCCGCCCCAGGACGCGGTGCGCAACATGAAGGTGATAGACGCCCTCTTCCGCTCCGAAGTCTCAGGAGCCTGGGAAACGCCGTAAAACGCAGGCGGTAATTCAGGAAGCCCGGGGAGGGGGCGCCGCGCTTCCAAAAGAGCGGGCCCGGTACACACACACAGCGGAAAACAGGGTTACAGCCGCAAGAACACCGAAGCCTATGGGCTGAACCCCCAAATCGCCCAGAAAACCGAAGAAAGTCGGCATAATGCCGTTCCCGATAAGAACGGCAAGATTAACGATAAAAGAAAAAGTAACGTTCCGCGAATCAGGGGGCCCAAGCTGCGAAATAATCAGAAGCCCGGCGGGAAAAAAAGCTGTCATCAAAGACGGCTGCACGATGATTGCCGCTATAAGGAGCCCTCCCTGCGCGAGCCCCAGAAAAACCGTCGCGGCGCCTGAAACCAGAAAAGCGGTGAGAATAACCCTGCGGGCCCCAAAAGCGTCAACGAGGCTCCCCGAAACAAGGAGAATGAAAATCCCCGAAATACGCGAAACGCTCACGAGTTTGTTGGCTGTATCAGGGTCAAGGCCCTTTGCCTTGATGAGAAACATCGGAAGAATAGCGAACACGCCCTGAACCGCGCACAGGGCAATACAGAAAAGCCCAAAAATGAACCAGGCCTCGCGCAGCTTTGCAACGGCAAGAAGCCGCGAAAGCTGGGGAGTCTTTCCCCGCGAATCCCCTCCTGTTCCCCGCCGCGCGTACAGAAGGGCCGTAAAAAGATTCAGGCAGACAACGATAAGAAGAATCCCCCGCCAGCCCAAACGATGATAGAAAAAAAGCGCAAGAAGGGGAGCCGCGAAAAAGGCGACATTGGGCCCTATCTCGTGAATGGCGAGGGCCATGCCCCTGCGCCGCGCGCTTACGGTCTCCGTAATCGAGGCTATGCCCGAAGGCGGATAAATGCCGCTGCCTATGCCAATGAGCCACACGCCCAGGCACATAACCGAAAACGAGGGGCTCAAAGCCGCAACAACAAGGCCCAGGGCCTCCATAAACAGGGACAAAATAATAACGCCCCTGTGCCGCATTTTAACCGTCAGAAAACCCGAAAAAAGCATCCCCGGAGAATAGCCCAGGGCAATAATCAGAAAAACGCTCCCCGCCTGCGACTGGGAAATGACAAACTCATCCTGTATGTAGACAAGAAGAGGCGAAAAAACCAGGCGCGAAAGCATACTCAAAAAAATAATACCGGTTAAAAGCCCAACAAGACGCGCGCGGGA
>JAITGB010000126.1 GCA_031280945.1 Spirochaetales bacterium | reverse complement strand
TAGACTTTGCGGGAAAGGTCATTACCGCGGGCAGGCGGGCAGGAGAGGGGGGATTGGCCCGCGCCGCCGCTGAAAAAAAGGGCCGCGACAGGGGAGAGGCTTCCGTGCGCGGGGTTTTGGACGCCGCAGGCAAAGTATGGATAGAGGTACACCGCCTTATGGGTTTACTCCGCTTTTCCCCAGGGAAAGGCGGCATACACATTGCCCTCTGTAGTCCTGACTACTTTACGCTGCCCCTCCTTTCCGCGCATTTCTTTGAACGCTTCGGAAATGAGGCATGGCTTATCTGGGACGAAAAACGCGGCCTTGCCCTTGAAAGGCGGAAAGGAGAGGAGCCTCATCTTTTTGCTGTACACGAAGAGGAGAAGGAGCTTGAAACGCTTCTTGCCGCACGGACATCTCACGAAGACCCCTGGGAGGCCCTCTGGAAAAATTACCACGAGAGCGTAAGTAATCAAAGCCGCGCCAACCCCCGCCTGCAAAAACAGTTCATGCCAAAAAGGTACTGGAAGTATTTGCCTGAAATGGAAGGGGCCGGGACTTCCCGCTAACGGCTCCAGCGTTTGCTGTCTCCAAAGCCTCATTGACCTTGCCCGCAAAAGCCCGTATATTAATTTCAAGATTTTCGGGGCAGGGTGAGCGGCGCGGCTATTGGGTTTCGCGGCAATTCCTGACCGGCGGTACAGCCCGCAACTCCGGCCCTGCAGCCGGACCGAGCCGGTGAGATTCCGGCGCCGACGGTAATAGTCCGGATGGAAGAAAATTGAAAACCTCATGCAGGCTTTCCCTCCCCGAAAAACCCCGCTGCTATGCGGAATTTTTTTGAGGAATGAGGCCCGCTGCATGAAGCGTACAGATACGGCTCCGCCCGCCCAGGAAAGATTTTCCCTCCAGGACAGCCTTTTTATGAGGCGCGCTATCAGTCTCGCCCGCCGGGGAGAGGGAAAGACTTCGCCCAATCCTCTTGTGGGGGCCCTCCTCGTCAAAGGGGGCGTTATTCTGGGCGAAGGCTGGCACAGGCGCTTCGGCGCTCTTCACGCCGAAGCTGAAGCCGTACGGGCCGCCCTTTCCAAGGGACATTCGCTTACCGGAGCGAGCCTCTACTGCACGCTTGAGCCCTGCTGTTTTACCTCACCGGAAAAACACCAGCCCCCCTGCACGGACCTCATTGTGCAAAGCGGCATACGCCGCGTCATTATCGCAAACACGGACCCCCACCGGAGAGTCAACGGCAGAGGAATACGCCTTCTGGAAGGAGCGGGCCTTGTCGTGGAAACAGGGCTTCTCGCCCAGGAGGCCGAAGAGCTCAACCCCGGTTTTTTCACTTTTCACCGCAGGGGCAGGCCCTATGTTCATCTGAAAATCGCGCAGAGCCTTGACGGGGGAATCGCCGCAGGGGGGGGGGACGCGCGCTGGATAACCGGCGAGAGCTGCCGGAAAATCGTCCACAGGCTCAGGGCTTCTTTGGATGCTGTTCTGGTCGGCAGGGGAACGGCCCAGGCCGACGACCCGGAGCTTACGGTGCGCCTTGTGAGGGGCCGTAATCCCCTGCGCGTTGTTCTTGATTCCCGCCTCCTCCTTTCGCCTGCGGCGCGGCTCTTCCAGCTTCCCGACAGGGGAAAAACCCTCATTGTTCATTCCCGCGCCGCTCCTGTAGGCCGCGCAAAAAAAATACAGAAGAGCGGGGCCGCTCTTGTCAGCATTGAGACATCACCGGAAGAAAAACGGTGCGGGCTTCCCCTCTGCAAGGTTCTCGCCGCCCTGGGGGAAAGGGGCGTTCGCTCCGTTCTTGTTGAGGGCGGGGCGGAGGTTTTTGGCTCTTTTCTGCGGGAAGGACTGTGGGACAAAATTTCGGTTTTCATCGCCCCCATTCTGCTTGGCAAAGGGAGAAAATGCGTAGAGGCTCCGGGGGCGGCATCCGTTGCCGGAGCCCTGCATCTGAAAAACGTCGTGATAAAAAAAATAGGCAATTACATCCTCATGGAGGGACACAATGTTTACGGGAATAATTGAAGAAACGGGAACTGTGCAGTCGGTTATCAGGGAGACGGGAAGAGCCCGCCTCATCATTAAGGCAAGCCGCGTACTGGAAGGAACCAAGGCGGGGGATTCAATCAATATAGACGGGGTATGCCAGACGGTTTCGCAAATATCCGGCGGGACTTTCAGCGTATACACCCTCGCGGAAAGCCTCAAAAAAACAACTCTTGGAGGTCTTTCATCGGGAAAAAAAGTAAATCTTGAACGCGCCGCGAGGGCGGACACGCGGCTTGGGGGGCATATCGTACAGGGCCACGTTTCCTGCGTTGTCCCCATACGGGAATTAAGCACGGGCAGCGGCAATGTGTACCTTTCCGTTGAAGTGCCTTCCGCACACCTGCGCTACTGCGTACAGGAGGGTTCGGTTTCCCTTGACGGCATAAGCCTTACCGTGGCGGACATAAGCGGAAAGCTCGTCAGGGTCAACATCATTCCCGCCACCTTTGAGGGAACGGCCTTGAAAGACAAAAAAACAGGCGACAGCATGAACCTTGAAACCGATATCATAGGCCGCTACGTGGAAAATCTTTTGCAGCCCTACCTTGCATCGCGGGCAGGGGTATTCACCGAAGAGAAGCTCAAGGAGCTGGGATACCAGATATGAACGGCGTATTTGCGGGCATTGAAGAAGCCCTTGAAGAACTTAAAAAAGGGAAGATGCTCATAGTAACGGATGACGAGGGCCGCGAGAACGAGGGCGATTTTGTTATGCCCGCGCAAACCGTGAGTCCCGAGGCTGTCAACTTTATTGCCCTGCATGGGAGGGGCCTCCTCTGTCAGGCCATAACCGGAAAGAGGGCGCGGGAACTGGGCCTTCCCCTTATGGTTACGCATAACACTTCCCTGCATACAACGGCGTTCACAGTGAGCGTTGACGCCCGCGAGGGCACCAGCACGGGAATTTCCGCCTTTGACCGCGCGGCCACGATTAAGGCCCTCGTTGAGCCTTCTTCACAACCGGAAAGCCTCTGCCGGCCCGGTCATATTTTTCCCCTCATAGCCCGCGAGGGCGGGGTTTTGGAGCGCGATGGTCATACGGAGGCGGCAGCCGACCTTGCGAGGCTTGCGGGCTTCCGGCCTTCGGGCATTCTCTGCGAAATTCTGGCTCCGGACGGGCGCATGGCCCGCATGGGCCAGCTTGAAACGCTGGCCCGCGAACAGGGCCTCAAAATCGTTACGGTGGCGGACCTCATACGCTGGCGCGAGAAAAACGACCCCCAGGGCAGGCTTTCTGTCTCTTCTCCGGCTCCTGTTTCCGCAGGAGGGGCGGCAGGCGCGAAACGCCTTGCGGAAAGCCGCCTCCCGACGGAGGCCGGAAACTTCCGCGTCATCCTCTACGAAAACGCCGGGAAACCCGACCAGCCCCACCTTGCCCTTGTATCGGAGGCGGGCTTTGACCCCAAAAGGGCCCTCACGAGGATTCATTCCGAATGTCTTACAGGCGAAGTCCTCCTCTCAAGCCGCTGCGACTGCGGGGAGCAGCTTATCCTTTCCCTCAAAGTAACGGCGAAGGAGGGCGGCGTTGTCATCTATCTCCGGCAGGAAGGCCGGGGCATAGGTCTTACGGAGAAAATTAAGGCTTATAGTCTTCAGGACACGGGCCTCGACACCTTTGATGCGAACATCAAACTGGGACACGGCCCGGACGAGAGGGACTACGCGGCTGCCGCGGCCATTCTCCGCGACATGGGCGTTACCGGAATCCGCCTTATGACAAATAATCCCGCAAAGGAAGATGCCCTGTCCGCGGCGGGCATAGAGGTCATTGAAAGGGTTCCTCTTGAAGTGCGGCCGGGAAAGGAAAACAGGAAATACCTTGAGGCAAAAAAAGTCCGGTTCGGACACAGCCTCAGATATGTTTAACTCTATGACACTAAATGACACAAGGAGAAAAAAATGTACACGGAAATCACGGGAAACCTGAACGCAAAGGACAAGCGCTTCGCCATAGTGGTGAGCCGCTTTAACGATTTTATTACATCGCGCCTGCTTGACGGCGCTCTTGACTGCTTTACCCGCCACGGAGGGGACGTGAAGAGCATTACGGTAATCCGCGTACCCGGCTCCTTTGAAATTCCCTTGACGGCGGCCCGTCTTGCAAAAACAGGCGGGTACGACGCCGTGATTTGCCTCGGAGCGATTATCAGGGGAGCCACGCCCCACTTCGATTACGTGGCAGCGGAAGCTGCCAAGGGCGTGGCTCAGGCCGGCCTGGCGAGCGGGCTTCCGGTTATCTTCGGCATACTGACAACCGAAAACATAGAGCAGGCCGTGGAAAGGGCGGGAACAAAGGCGGGCAACAAGGGCTGGGACGCCATGCTTTCCGCCCTTGAAATGACGGACCTCTTTAAAAAAATCGGCTAAAAAGGCTTCGCAACACAAAACGTCAAAGAAAAAGCCCCCCGCAAAAAGCGGGGGACTTTTTTATATTTCCGCCCCTTGCCCTAAGGCTTCGTTTACTGCCGCTTTAACTCATAGAGGCCGGCAAGATTTCCCGTAATGGGTTTTCCTTCAAGGTCGAGCTGAATCAGGCTGCCCGGCGCTATGCCGTAAAAAGCAGGCTCCTTCGCTTTATCAACGTTATCAAGGACGAGAGCGTTGTCAAGGTGATTCAGGCTAAAAGTTCCCTCATCCTGTATGGTCTCCCCGGGCTTTCCCCGGTAGCGGAGGGTTCTCGTATATGACCCTCCGGCTGTGAGGACGACTTCCGTTTCTATACCCTCGCAGTTGGCGCAGGGAAGAACCCCCCTGTAGGTTCCCGCAACCCGCGCGGGAGAGAGGGCCGTAAAACGCAGCGCGGCGGAGCCGCCCGCATCGCTTAACGTGAGCTCATCCCCGTGTACCGCATAGGCCGACACGGAGGCAAGCCGGCGGAAAAATTCCGTTTCAAGCTCCATATTGGGGCCCATCATAAGGGTAGCCGCGGCGGGAAGAATTTCGAGGCTCCCGCCGTCTCCTTCGGTAAAGCCGCTCATAAGGTTGTTGACCCCGCCGCTTCCAAAAAGACGGTTTCCCTCCGCCTGAAAAAAGATAAACGCTTCCTTCGCTGTTTTGGGAAAATCCGCCACGGATTTTTCGCCAACCGAACCGAGAATCCAGCGCGTTCCCCG
>JAITGB010000075.1 GCA_031280945.1 Spirochaetales bacterium | reverse complement strand
CGGGAAAAATCTCAATGTCGCGGGACGGCAGGGTAAACCGCCCCGCCTCCCCGCCGTCCCCGGCTTCGCAAATCAATTCTTCCGGCAAGGCGCGGTGAAAACATTTTTCGCTTTTTACCGCGCAGTGCGAAAGAAGATACATTTCATTCCCGCCTGCCGTAAAAAATTTCCTCTCAGGCAAACTCCCGGACAGGCGGAAGAGCCATTTTCTGTAAAAAGGCAGGGCAAGGGGAGTATTTTTATCATGAAACATACCCGCAAGAGGCGTATAATCAGGGGGTACTGCACAGGGAAGCTGCGTATAGGACAGGAGATTGACATACAGGGTAAAGAACACAATTTTCTCTTTGTTCTCATTATCTTTTTTGTAAAGTGGAACCTCGTGCCGCACAAGGACAAATCCGGTTGAAAACTCTTCCCGCGTTTCGGGGCCGGACGAGATAAGCTCTTTCATGCTATAGGATTTTGCTATAGCGCGGGCCTGCTGAAGCTCGTCCGAACAATCTCCTGTGTCCTTATTCTGGAGAGGCCCATAGAGAGCCTGTATTTGCGGAGGCAGGGCCGCGTATTCCGCGAGCGGAATCTCTTTTAGTCTGTCGATTTCTTGGGGGACATCGTTGACGCGCAGGGCAACAACTCTGCCGGGCAGAAGCGGATAAATGGGGTCCTGGGCGTTCGAACGGACATGGATTCCGCTGTGCCATGAAGAGTTAAGCCCCAGGGGAAAATAGCCTCCGGCATCCAGGGTTTCCGTGTCGCGGTACACTTCGGCGGCTGTTCTGCGGTTACGGGGATAGGTTTTCATGCGGAGCCTCCCTTATAAAGTTTTATAACGCCGCTTATTAGTACGGCGAAAAAAAGCGTTTTGCTTCATAAGCGAAAGATTTTTTTTGCTTTTTTGGAGGCGGAAAGACGCGCGGAGCGTTATTTCTTGCGGGAAATGGCTTTTACAACTTCCGCGTATACGACCAGGGCTGCTTCTCCCGCGGGGCCGAGGGTGTACAGGCCGCCGCCCTCAGGCCGAAACCAGCCGTGAAAATTGTTCCGCAAAATTGCCGCACAATCCTCAGGCCCGCCAAGTTCGCGCAGAGCTTTGGAGTTCATGGGGTTTTTCCGCCGCGAATTTCTCTTGCCGGCCTTGAGGCCCGCTCTCCGCGCAAGAAGTCCGCTCGCGGCTTTATTTTTTTTGGCGTTTTGCGCGAGGAGATAGGCTATGTGAATACACTTTACGAGGTAAGCGGTAACAAGTTTTTTTTGGGTGGAACCCCCCGTGTTAAAGTTGCCGGGCCTTCCGTCCATTTCGCGGAGAAACTCTCTCCGCGCGGTTTTCTTTCTTCGCAGCTTGTTTTTGAGGCCGGGGTTTTCCGCGGCAAGGACACGTTCCGCGCGGGGCTCCTGGGTTTTACTGAAACGCACGAAAAAAACCCCTATGCCGAGCCTGCCCAAAAGTTCTTTGAGGGCTTTCCAGCGCGGGGGCCACCTCTTCCTGCCGGAGAGGGGAACCGCTATGTAGGTTTCGTCCGCCGCCCCCTGTTTTTCCACGGCTTGAAGAACCACGCCAAGGTTAAAACTCAGTTTCATTTCAACAAAGATGAGCCTCTCGTCCCTGCGGGCGGCGATGTCCGCGCCCAAAACTTCGGCGTGCACCTCGTAGCCTTCGGCTGTGAGGTAGCCGGCAAGAGGAGGATAAAGGTCTGTCTCGCGGAGTTTTCCCGTCATGCGTTGGGGGAGTATAACTTTTCCTGAAGGAAGCGGGAAGCGGCATGAGCCTATGGGCCAGGTTTTTCCATTTACTTTTTCAGAGGAAGAATTTGGGCGCATTTTTTCGGGCAAGAAGCCCGAAAAAATCGGGCTTTGCGGGGCTTCGGTCTTGGCCTGCCGGCCAAGACGCCTTCGGCCCCCTCCAATCCCTTGCGCGGAAAAAAGCAGGGATGCGCCCAACTCTTTTCCAAAAAAAACTCAATACCCATCCGACATCGCCCTGTTCTGGTCTTTTTTGTACAGCTCCGCGTACACAAAACCGCGCGTTTTGAGTTTGTCCTTGACGTCCTGGGGAAAGGGGACGTAGCGCCAGAAAACCCCCCGCGCGTCCTTGTCGAGTTTTTGCATACCTTCGCTCTCTTTGCTTATCCAGAGAATGTAGTCCTGTATAAAACTTTCGCGCACATCGCCCTTCATTTTACGCTCCGAGAACCACTGGTAGTACCAGCCCGTGAGACCTTCCTCCATCCAGTAGTGCGCGGCTTTTTCCTTTGCCGCCTGCCAGCGGTAATCGGCCATCGCGGAAATTATCGCAAGGCGCGCGTCCTTGGGATACAGGGGCATGGCCACGCGGCCCCGGCTTGTGGCGCGGTTAAAGCGTTCAAAGGGCTCCCAGCAGATTCCCGCATCGCCGTAGCAGGGCAGGATTATAATGTTGGGCACAATGCGGTTTGTCTGCTGCTTGAACGACCTTTGAAAAAGCCCCGGGTCCAGATGCTCCAGGTCCGCGAGTATGTTAATGATATTTTCCCGCGTACAAATATCCCTGATGTTTGTACGAACATACTGTTTGAGCATAAAAGGAAAAGCATTTCCCTGCCGGCCCACGCACATCTTGTTCATCTGCCTGAGGCTGTTGAGTTCCGCGACAATTACCTTGTTATCGACCGCCGATTCTACCCCGGCCTCTTTTTCCTTGTTGTGCAGAACCTCAAGAGTTTTCTCTATCTCGTTCATCTCTCCGTGATAGCGGCCTAAATCCTTCGTTAGGGTCGCAAGCCGCCTTAAAGTTTCGTTGATTTGGCTCATCTGTGCCCGCTGGCCTTCCGTATACGGCATGATGAGCCCGGAGGAACCTCTGCGCGTCTCGTGCTTCTGTAGACCCTGGCACAAGTCCAGGAGCTTATGCTCCAGGTCCTTCATCTCGTTGGCCGCTCCCCGGATAAGCCCCTCCTGCGCCTCAAACTTCCCCTTTGCGCGGTCCAGAAGCCCCCGGATTTTTTGCGTATCGTCCCTGTGGGACACCTTCACCTCGTCCTGAGCCGAGGCCGAAACATCGCCCTTCGCAAGAGCCTTGAGCCATTCGTCCATATAGTAAATAGGCTCGCCCGAAGTGTTTTCCCAAATGACCTTCGTCATCATATCTTTCTGCTCCGGCGCAAGGGCCGAGGGCAGAAGCAGGGAATAGCGGAAGAAAACGAGCTTCTCCTCCGTAAGGCGCATAATGTTTCCCGCAAGACTCGCAAGAAGCTCCCAGTACGCGGGGATAAGCCGGCCCCGGAACTGCCCCCTCTCCTGGGAATCCGTTGACTTTATGAATGAACTGAAATTTGTATGGATTTTTTGGGAAATATCTCCCTCGCCGCTCAAAACCGACTTGTAGAAGTTCGGATTTTGCAGAAACTCCCTCGGCGGCCCCTCTATAGCCTGAGGCCGCGTAAAGCACGTGGACTCAGGCAGCCTCTCGCCCCCGCCGTCCTCCGCTTCCTCCTTGCCGGAAACATCATCCGAAGACACATTCCCGCTGTCTTCAAAATCCGAGAGACCGGCATCATCGGGGGCCTCAGCCTCCGAAAATGAACTGTCCGCAGAAGACCAGTATAACGTATTCATCGAAACCCGTATGGAGGTGACGGGAATTGAACCCGTGACCCCTTGAATGCCATTCAAGTACTCTAGCCAGCTGAGCTACACCCCCAAACTATCAAGGAGAATATACGCGAAGATGTAAAATTGTGTCAAGGGAGCATTTTCTGATTTTTTACTGTATGATATTTCATACACTTTTGCGGGGA
>JAITGB010000043.1 GCA_031280945.1 Spirochaetales bacterium | reverse complement strand
GTGGGGCGCGGAGTTCAAGACTATTTTTGGCATAAAAAAATAGTTTCCCATGCAAATCAAGGTATCCGGCCTTCGGAAGCATTTTGCTTCCGAAGGCAAAATCATCAAGGCCCTCGACGATGTTGACCTCGTGATTCCCGATAATACGATTTTTACTCTTTTGGGGCCGTCGGGCTGTGGAAAGACGACTCTTCTGCGCTGTATCGTGGGGCTGGAAACCCCTGATGCGGGGGAAATCCGCATTGGGGATGAGGTGGTTTTTTCTTCGGAAAAAAACATTTATCTTCCTACGGAGAAGCGCAAGCTGGGTATGGTGTTTCAAACCTACGCTATCTGGCCCCACATGAATGTTTTCGACAACGTGGCCTATCCTTTGCAGACGCGGAAGGTTCCCAAAGAGGAAATCCGCAAGAGGGTTGCCAAGACTTTGGCCTTTGTCCAGCTTGAGGGTTTTGAGGGCCGGCCCGCGACAAAACTTTCGGGGGGCCAGCAGCAGAGGGTGGCCCTTGCGCGGGCTCTTGTGGCGGAGCCGGGGGTTATTCTCTTTGACGAGCCTCTTTCCAACCTTGACGCGAAACTGCGCGAGGAGACGCGCAAGGAGCTCAAGACCTTTCTTTCGGAGCTGAAAATTACGGCTGTGTACGTTACCCACGACAGGCTGGAGGCCCTGGCTCTTTCGGACACCATTGCTGTTATGAGGGCGGGCAGCATCATGGAGACAGGCGGCCCGAAAAAAATCTACTTCGGCGCGGAGAGCCGCTTTGTGGCGGATTTTATCGGAAGGTCGAACCTGATTCCCGCTGTTGTGCGGGACGCGGACGGAGCCGGAAGCGGAGACGAAGCCGGAGAAACCATAATCGACTCAAAAATCGGCAGGCTTGCCTGCAAAAAAGCGGAATTTCCCGCCGGAGCGGAAGTTACCCTGTGCCTGAGGCCGGAGTTTATCCGTCCGCGCCGCGTTGCGCCGGAAATGCAGGGGAAAAACTGTGTGCGGGGGGTTGTGGAAAGCCTTCTCTTTGTGGGCGATTCCTACGAGGGGGAAATCCGCGTTGGCGAGAGCCTTCTTCTCGCGCGTATAGACCCGGACGCGGATTTTAACGAAAAAGACGAGGTTTTCTTTCAGGTAGAGCCCCAGCAGTGCCTCCTTGTGGCAAAGTAGGGCGGAGGAATAACATGGCGCGTTCTCACGGCAAACTCACATGGGGCCTCATTGCCATTGTCGGCTTTCTCACTGTCTGTCCTGTTTTGATGCTCCTCTTCGGGAGTCTCTCCGAGGGGCTGACAACATCGGGCAGCTTTACCCTCGCAAAGTACATAAGCGCCTACACAGACCCTGACCTCTTTACGGTTCTTTTTAATACAGCGGTTTTTGTTCCCGGTTCGGCCCTGCTTGCGGTTGTTCTTGCCCTGTTTCTCTCGTATATCAGCGTGCGAACGGACATGCCCTTCCGCTTTCTTTTCAAAATCATACCCGTAATTCCCATGATGATTCCCCACATACTTTTTTCCATAAGCTGGGTTATGCTGTTAAACCCCTCAAACGGAATCTTAAACCTCCTCGCGCGGCAGCTTCTTTCGCTGGAGGAATCCCCCTTGAGTATTTACTCCCTCCCCGGAATGATTATGGTCGAGGGGCTTCTGGATATGCCCATAGCCTACCTCATTATAGCCCCGGCAATGGCCTCCTTTGACGTGGCTCTGGAAGAATCCTCCCGCGTGTGCGGAGCGGGCTCCGGCCACACCCTCTTCCGCATAACCCTTCCCGTGCTGAGGCCCGCAATCCTCGCGGCCTTTATCCTCTGCGTTATACGCTGCCTCGCCTCCTTTGCCGTTCCCTCGGCACTAGGAATGCCCGGAAGGATTTACGTTTTGGCCACGCACCTGTACCGCATGATTTCAACAGGCTTTGCCGCTGACTACGGACAGGCCGCGGCCGTGGGCGTGAGCGTCCTTGTTACCTCTGTTATTTTAATTTACGTGTACCGGCACTTTACATCGGCGAGCGAAAAGTTTGTTACCATTTCCGGCAGGGGCTACAAGCCCACGGTTATAGAACTCAAAAGAGCCAAAATTCCGGTTTTTGTTGTTCTTGCGGTTCTCTCCTTTGTGCTTGTTGTTCTGCCCGTTCTCGTTCTCGTGTATATCTCCCTCGTACCTTACTCCATGGTTCCCAGCAGCAGGGCCTTTTCCCTGATGAGCCTCAAAAACTGGAGCGCGGTCATCGCCGACCCCGTTTCCCTCCTCTCGCTCAAAAACAGCCTCTTTCTGGGAGTCTTCGGCGCGAGCCTCGGAATCCTCCTCTCGGTTTTCGTGGCCTACGTTATCGTGAAAGTCCGCACAAAAAGCGCGGGCCTTCTTGAAACCCTAAGTTTCCTCTCCTTCTCGTTTCCCGGCATAGTTATCGGCGTGGGCTTTATGTGGTTTTTCGTGCGCACCCCCCTGTACGCCACAATCTGGGCCCTCCTCGCGGGCTACATCGCCACATACCTCCCCTACGGAATCCGCCCCCTCTCAAGCGCCTTCGTGCAAATCCACAACCACTTAGAAGAATCTTCCCTCGTGGCCGGAGCCTCGTACCTCACCACCTTCCGCCGCGTCATCGCGCCCCTCCTCATGCCCGGCATAGTCTCCGGCTGGGTCCTCATGGCCACAATGTTTTTCCGCGAACTCACCCTCTCCGTTGTACTCTCGCGCCCCGGCTCCGAAGTCCTCGCGGTGCAAATCCTGCGCTTCTCCGAAGACGGCCAGTGGGGGAAACTCTCCGCCCTGGGAATCATCATGATAGGAATGTCCACCGTGCTCGTGTCCCTCGTAAATTTCGCGGGCGCAAAAATGCGGAAAGTCTAAAGAATTTGGGCGCATTTTTTCGGGAAGACCCGAAAAAACCGGGCTATCCGCTCCAAGTCCTCGAAAGCGCCTATGCGCTTTCTGCGGGCTTTCCGCTTCTATCCCTTGCGCGGGCGGGATTTTGCTCCGCAAAATCCCGCCAGGACCAAAGGCCCCCAGTCCGCGCGAAGCGCGCGGCCTTCCACTCCCCGCCGCGCTCCGCGCGGCGGGCCTACTGTGCAACGCCGTAAGCTCCCGCGAATTCCCAGGGCCTTTATGAGGCCGCGCTTTTCATCGCTTCGCGCAAAATAGCGTTCATACGGGTTTGATACCCCTTTCCTCCGCTTTGAAGCCAGTCAACAACATCGGCATCGAGGCGGACGTTGACCGTTTTCTTTATGGGTTTATAGTGCGCCATATTCCGGTAATGCGAAGGCTTCATAAGCGCAAGTTGTTCACCGGAAAGCTCCGGGGAATCCGAAAAATCCGTGTTCCTAAAGGCTCTTATTTCCGCCGCGAGCCGTGCTTTTTCTGTAGTGTTCATAGTAAACCCTCTTTTCTTTGGACGTCGCTTCCCGCGCCGTAATTATCTGCGTGCTGCCGTCCGCATTATCCGATGTTACCACACAGAGAATGACTGTATCGTGAAAACAGCCCAGACTAATATAGCGGTCTTCTCCCAGCGAGGAATGCTGCGCATCGTAGAAGTCCAGCAAATGCGGGTCATTAAAAACGTCCACAATATCAGACAGGAGAACGCCATGTTTTTTCTTGTTTTCCCTGTTCTTTTTTTCCGTCCACGTAAACATGGTTTTTCCCTATGTCTATACATAATTGTATAGACATATCGCCGTAGAGTCAAGGACAAATTTTAGGAAACAGGTCTCGCATATAAAAATCCGCGCTCCGCGCGGCGGGCCTCAGAGGCCCCCCAGTTTTCCGCGTTTTTTTGCCCGCGTCTCAAAAATAAAGAAGGCGATTATGCCGAAAGTTACCGACATATCAGCAGAGTTGAGGATTCCCGTCCGTATGTTTCCTATGCCGAAATTAAGAAAATCAACGACCGTAAAATTGCCGAAAAACCTGTCCGCCAGGTTTCCGAACCCGCCGCCGATTATGCAGCTTCCGGTTATGATGCGGTAGAGTTTTGTTTCCCTTCTCACGAGGTAGAGTAAGGCGAAAATGCACGTAACAACGGGAATCACGAGAAGCACACAGTATTTTATATAGATGTTCCAGTCAGCCCCCAGGCTTAAAAACGAACCCCGGTTTTCCGTGTAGGTAAGAATAATCGTATCATTCAGGAACCGCAGGCTTCCGCTGCCTTTGAGATACGTCTCTGCAAGAATCTTTGTCAGCCTGTCAAAAAAAAAATTTACGCATACGAGAAAGAGCGTCAAAAAAATATACTTTTTTCTGTCCCGCGAAATTTCCACTAGAGCAGTGTAGAAAATTCCGCGCACGTTGTACATACCCCCGCCTTTCTCCTATAATCACGTACGCCGTGAAGAAAACCCCCTGCGCCGCCCTTGCCCTCTTTTTCCTCGTTACCTGCGCCCGGCCAGGCCAGGCCCCGGAAGCTCCTGCCGCGAAGCCCCCCGCCGCTTCTGCCGGGGATAAAGCCTCCGCTCAGGCGGGCCTTGAATCCTCCGAAGTAACGAGCCTCGCCCGCGCCATTGCCGGAGAACTCACTCTGGAAGAAAAATGCGCCCAGCTTCTCATGCTCGCGGCGGGTACGCAAACCCATATCCCCCGCGCCCTCGCCAAAACCCTCGCCGAAGTTCCTGCGGGAGCGGTTCTTCTTTTGGGCTACAACATAGCCGAGAACGCCGAAGACATTATGAGGTTTACCTCCGCCTTGCAGGACATAGCGCTGTCGCGCTCTTTGGGCATCCCTTTTTTTATTGCCGTAGACCACGAGGGCGGAAGCGTGTACCGTTTTGGGGACACGGCCACCCGCCTCCCCGGAGCCTCCCGCGTGGGAGAACTCCTTGAAGGGGGAACAGGTGAAGAGGAAATCGAAGCCCTCTACAGGAACGCGGCGCGGCAGTTATCCCTTTTGGGTTTTTCGCTGAACCTCGCCCCTGTACTCGAAGCGCGCGGCGCCGAAAACAGGGGTTTTTTAACGACAAGAACATACAGCGAATCCCCCCTCACCGTAAGCCGCGCCGGGGGCCTCGTACTGAAGGCAATGCGGGAGACAGGCGTTCTTGCCGCCGCAAAGCACTTTCCCGGAACAGGAGACGCCGACCCGCACTCCGTTCTCCCGCGCCTTTCCCCCCGTGCCGCATCCCCCGGCAGCCCCGGCCTCCAGCCTTTTAGCGAAGCTGTTTTTAGCCAGGGCCTTGCGGCCCTTATGCTCTCCCATGCTGCCGCGCCCGGTTTTGACACAGAGCTTCCCGTTACCCTTTCCGCCAGAGTCCAGCAGGGCTTTCTCCGCGAAACGCTGGGCTTCCGGGGAATTATTCTCACCGACGACATCAACATGAAAGCCCTTACCCATGACCGCGCCCCGGAGGAGGCCGCGGTCATGGCCGTTGCGGCCGGAGCCGATATGATTATGTACCTTGACGAGTACGCTCCCCGCGTCCGGGACGCGCTTGCGAATGCGGTGAAGGAGGGCCTTCTTCCCGAAACCCGCGTGGAAGAAGCGGCTGTTCGCATCATCGAAGAAAAACTCCGTCTTGGCCTGTGGCTGAAAACCCGCGATTTAGCCGGAAGGTCTCTTGATACGCGGCGTGAGGAATTCCGCCTGCTTAAAGAAGAAGGGGACGCTCTCGCCGCGAGCCTTGTCAGCCGGAAGTAGGGTGTAAACCCCCGGCGTTTTTTCCCCCGGCTCCGCCGGGCCGGGG
>JAITGB010000212.1 GCA_031280945.1 Spirochaetales bacterium | reverse complement strand
CTTCCCGAAAAACTTATACCCTTTGACATCGAAACCTTTCTCGCAAGCCCCATACGATGCGTTACAGCCGCAACAGACTGCGTAACAGGCGAGGCCCTCTACTACGACAAAAATGAACTTAAATACGACTACCTCACAGTCCTCAAGGCTTCAAGCAGCCTCCCCTTCATAGCAAAACCCGTAGAATATAAAGGAAGAACCCTCATGGACGGAGGCCTCGCCGATTCAATCCCCCTAGACCGCGCGGCAAGAGACGGCTTTCCCAAACAAGTGGTTATCCTCACACGGCCCCGCGCCTACCGCAAAAAATCCCCGCGCTTCACCTTCCTTCCCCCTGGGCAAGGGCGTAAATACCCGGGCCTTCTGGCGGCCCTCAAAAACCGCCACGCTGTGTACAACCAAACCCTTGACCGCATAGAAGAACTCGAAAAAGAAGGCCGCATTTTCGTCATCAGGCCCGAACACGACCCTCCCGCAGGCCGCGTTGAAAGAAACATCGCCAAAATCTACCTCACCTACGACCAGGGCTACGCCGCCGCCGATGCTGCCTGGGGCCGGCTCATGGCCTGGCTTAAACAGTAAGGCCCAGGAATTTTTAGGCGCATTTCCTTATTTGAGCGGTTATGAGCCGCTGCGGCACCTTTGGTCTTCCGCGCACGGGATTGGAGGGGTTTAGTCTTTGCGGTCTTCCGCAAAGACCGGAGCTTCGCGGAGCCCCGCAAAGCCCGGTTTTTTGCCTTGCGGAGCAAAATCCGCAAGGCAAAAAATGCGCCCAAAGAAAATTATCCTTTAAGAATTTCGTTTACTTCGTCTTTGGCAAAGTATTCGGGGTCGTAATCGCCGAGCCAGTCGAGCAGTTCGAGGTTCTTCTTTTTGCCCGGGGAGATGAGGGCTTCGAGGATGCTGGCGTAGCCGGAGATGCCGCCGCAGTCTTCGGGGGGGCAGGCGCGTTTTCCGTCCAGGCAGAGGGCCTGGGTTCTGTGGGTCTTGCTGCATACGCCTGCGGGGAAAACTTTTGTAACGCTGATTTGGTGTATCCAGCCGTCTCCGAAATCGTAGATGTATTCGAATTTTTGTTTTTCTTTGAGCTGGAGGCTGTCAAGGGTAAAATCATCTTCGTCGTTTTGGTTCAATTTTGAATCCAGAAAAACTTCGTTGATTGTGCCGTAGGGCTGCCCCTTTATCGTGAAGGAATGGGCATGGTAGCCTTCCCAGCCCATGACGGCGAGAATAACTTCGTGAAGCTCCGCGAGGGTAAAAGAGCCGGGAACCTGAAAGTTCCTCCAGATGGGGGGGGTAATGGAGAGGAGGTCTATGCGAAAAACGTATACTTTTTCCGCCTCCTGCGGCGGCTGGTCTTCGGGGGGCTCATCGGGGTCGCCGGGCTTCACCAGTCTGAGTTGGGGCCTTTGGTTTCCTTCGGGGGGTACGGGGGAGCCGTGCGGGGGAAAGTCGTCAAACCGCGAGGAGATTTCATCCCTGAGGTTTTCGACAAACTCTTCAAATTCGGGGAGGAGCTCAAGTATGTCCTGCGCGTCCGCGCTGCGGTCGGGGTCTTTTATGTTCAGGATTTCAAGCTGTTCTATCAGGAACCTGAGGGTTTCGCCCATGCTGGAAACTTCTTCCATGGGGAAGTCTTCTTTGTCGGCTTTGCGGTCCTGCAGGCTGTCCATCCACTCGCAGTTTTCGTCCAGGATTTTCAGTATTCTTTCGCGCGCCTTGCCCGAGAGCTGGTCGGAAAAATAATTGTAGGTTTTTTTTATTTTGTTCCAGAGTTTTTTGAAGTGTCTGTCAAACTCGTTTTCCTGCGCGCGGGAAAAAAACAAAACCTTCCGCCCCGCAATAATGCGCTCCCTGACGCTCTGGGGATTTTCCCTGCGGTGGAAAAGCTCATCCCTCATGCAGGCTTCCACTTCGATTTCGGAAACCGGAACGCTTAAATCCCGAAAAATCTCGTCGATACTTCCGCCCGCGCCTCTGGGAGGCGGAGGGTCGGGGAGCCTCAGCGCGGAGAGGTCTATGTGATTTTCCCGCCACAGCCGCGTTTTTGAGCCTATGGTAACAAAGTTGACGCAAGGGGAAGAATCGAAAAATCCGCCCAGATGCAGGGCGGGTTCGCGCAAGACCTGGGGCCCTGCGTAGTAGTAGGCGTAGGAGATTTGTTCTTCCAGGGGAAAATTGACGGTGTGTTCGTCAAAAACTTTCAAAAAGCCTTTTTCGAGTTTGCGCAGCCAGTGGAGGGCGTTTTCCACAAGTTCCCGGCGGCGTTTTTTGGGAAGATACTGTACGGTAAAAATTCCCTGTGCCCAGTCTTCGACTTCAAGGAGGAGGCCGTCTCCCGGGGAAAAATTCCATTCCTCAAAAAAGGGGGCAAAATCAAAGGCGGTTACATCAACGCTTTCGTCCATAAAGTCTTTGTTCTGAAAGGCTTTTTCGTTCTCTTCGTGGTCGAGGATGAGAAAGAAGGGCATATTCTCCTGTCCGTACAGGGTGTAGTAAACAGGAAGGGAGTGTACCTGCCGCCCGATTTTTTTAACGGGAACTGTTTTTCCCGCAGAGTCCGCGGACTGGGGGCCGCACACACGCAGGGTGCAGTCCCAGGGAAAAACTTCGTGGGGGTGAAAGGGTAAAAACCTGTGTCCCGGAATGAGAATGCGGTCTTTAATTTCATCTTCGCGGGGGGAGACGATAAAGCGGGCCTTGTTGAAAAAAAGATGCCGGGGCACAAAGGCGGCCCCTTTTTTGGAAAAAACAAGGTCGCTATTTTCGAGAATATCGAGAACATCCTCCTGCGAAAAACCGGGGCGTCCCTTTAAGTTCGCGGGGGTGAGTTCCCTCATAATGTCGTCCAAGGAAAAATCTTTTTCGCGGGAAATGACATACTGCCGTATTTTTTTGTACAGTTTATCAAGAACGGTTTTCTTCGTCATACCGAAGTCCCTGTAACAAGGCCGGCAAAAGAGGAAACCTCCGCAAAACCGGAAAAATCTCCGGCTTCAAATTTGGCTCCCTTTGCCTCCGCCTGGGCCCTCTGGCGTTCCTGTTCCTCCTCCACAAAACAGCTTAAACGCGGGTCTGAAAGTCCCAGAATCCTCAAAGCAAGAAGGCCCGCGTTTTTTGCCCCGTTTACCGCCATAGTAGCAACGGGAACGCCGGAGGGCATCTGCACAATGGACAGAAGCGAATCAAGGCCGGAGAAAGCCGTGGTGCGCACGGGAACGCCAATAACAGGAAGCCGCGTCAGGGAAGCCGTCATTCCCGGAAGGTGGGCGGCGCCCCCCGCCCCCGCGATAATAACTTTCAGGCCGCGCTCCGCCGCGCTCCTCGCGTAGCGGAAGAGCCTTTCGGGAGTTCTGTGCGCGGAAACAATCGTAAGCTCAAAAGGCGCCCCCGCCGCGTCAAGGATTTGCGCGGCCTCCTTCATAACGGGAAAATCCGAATCGCTCCCCATAATAATTCCAACAGCAGGCGTGTTCATGCGTTCCTCCCCGGCCAGTTTTTTTCTGAAGCGGTTTTCGCCGCAGCGTTTCCCTCCGGCGCAGCTTTCCCCCCGCCGCGTACCCTCAAAACCCCTCGGACAAAATCAGCCTTCTCAAGGGCCTCCTCCAAAGTGTCCGCCGTAATTGTTGCGTGCCCCATTTTGCGCAAGGGCTTTACCTCCTCCTTGCCGTACAGGTGCAGGGACAGGCCCGGAGTCTCTAAAGCCTCGGCTATGCCCTCAAAGACAGGAACGCCCCGCGCGTCCGGCTCCCCCAAAAGATTCAGCATAACAGCAGGCCGCAGAAGCCGCGCGGAACCCAAAGGCAGGCCCGCAGCCGCCCGCACGTGCTGTTCAAACTGGCACACCGGGCAAGCCTCCATTGTATAGTGGCCCGAATTGTGCGGACGCGGCGCAGCCTCGTTCAAAAAAAGCCTCCCCGTTTTATCCAGAAAAAGCTCAATGCCAAAAACCCCCACGCCCCCCAAATCGCCAAGAGCGCCCACCGCGTCCGCCGCGATTTTTTGACACAAACGCGCAGTCTCCTCCGTAATGCGGGCCGGAACAATAACGCTGTCCAGAATGTTTCCGCCGCTGTGAAACCCCAT
>JAITGB010000182.1 GCA_031280945.1 Spirochaetales bacterium | reverse complement strand
GATTTTGCTCCGCAAAATCCGCAAGGCAAAAAACCGGGCTATCCGCTCCAATCCAGCGGATTTTGCTTCGCAAAATCCGCAAGGATTTCCGCTTCTATCCACTGGTTTTGCGACACTGCGGTTCGCTTCAGCGAACCGATAAAATCGGAGCAAAACCCTTGCGCCCCACGGGCTCTTTGCGCTTCACGCAATTTAATTTTTTGTAGTGGAGGCAAATATCACTGCCCCTTACCATGACTCCTAATTTAGCATACATAGTGCGCTATCCCTGGGCATTTTTGCGTTTTGCGAGATGCCTCAAATAGAAATGTTTATAGTGGACCCGATTGTAAAGTGCGCAATGAGTGGCGAGTGCGTCTTTGAACTTTTGGGACATTTCCCGCGACTCACTGAGCCGTTGGAAGGGACCGCGCGGCTTGTCATAGACTTTGATTTCTTTGGAGCCGACTCTTGTTTTGCTTGTGAGCTTTTGGATAGGCATGAAGAAGTTAAGGTTGTCATTCTTTTTATGGTCACGGCTGCGGGTAAAAGACAGGCGTTCGTGTTTGCGCCAGATTTCTGTGGCGTTGTTGATGAACCGCGAGCCGTTATCGCTGTGAAACTCCCGTATGGGCAGGAGGCAGGAAGTTTTCAGGTCCGATAAGGCCTGGAAAGTCCATTTGTACCAGAAGAATGTCCAGGCTAGACGCGGGCAGCCTATGAGCTCATCGGTGTAGACCCGCTTACCCTTACGGTTTGAGGACCGCTTTTTTTCGGGCTTGATTTTCACTGCCCTGCCCTTCCCGTAGAGCATGAGCTGTTTTGGCTGCCTGGCGGCAAGCAGCCTGACCGCTGATTTGCGGTGGCAGCCGGTGAGCCTGAGGAATTCCTCAAGCAAAGCCCCCTTTTCTTTTTTTGTCGCTTTTTGGTAACGGGGCTTATATTCCCTTGTTACCGCCTGTTTTTCTCTCATTGTTAACCCCATCAGGACTCCCTCCTTCAGGCGTCCTTACTTTAATTTGGGTAACATTTTCTATTTGAGGCATTCGCCTTTTTCGGTAACATTTTTCATGAGGCAACAGGGCGAGCGCATATAAACTTTTTGTGGGGGTCTGGGGGGGCCTTTCGGCCTCCCGGCGGGGGTTCAGGGGCGGAGCCCCCGTCCGCGCAAGGGATAGAAGCGGAAATCCCGCAGGAATTGCGGAGCAATTCCGAGGAATTGGAGCGGATAGCCCGGTTTTTTGCCGTACAGCGGCAAAAAATGCGCCCCAAAAGTTTATATGAGCTGGCCCTGTATCCCCCGGAATTTGTGCTCTTGACACTTTTCCCCAAACAAGGTACAATTAAACGGTTTTTTATCTGCCTCTGTAGCTCAGCCGGTAGAGCACCACCATGGTAAGGTGGGGGTCATCGGTTCAAATCCGATCGGAGGCTGCCGTTGACTTTTTTTTTGAAGGTAAGTATATTTACACTTCTGTAAATTGAGGAAGGAGTTTGTCCCATGGCCGCAAAAAACAAGAGCGTTGAACTTATAGCGTTGCAATGTTCGGAATGTAAGCGCAAAAACTATACTACGCAGAAGAACCGCAAGAATGTCCAGAGCAAGCTGGAATTGAAGAAGTACTGTAAATTCGACAAAAAACATACCCTTCATAAAGAAGCGAAAGTCAAATAAGTGTTTTCTATAATATAGGCCAGTAGCTCCAATGGTAGAGCGCCGGTCTCCAAAACCGGATGTTGAGGGTTCAAATCCTTCCTGGCCTGTATTTCTTGGGGAACTTTTGTAAGGAGCCAACCATGAACAGAATTGTGCGTTTCGTTCAGGATAGTATAGGAGAGATGAAAAAAGTCGTATGGCCCTCGCGGGAGGAAGTTACAGCCTCTACGCGGGTTGTGCTTGTTTCGACTGTTTTGTTCGCGGCTGTTTTGGGAATCGTGGATTTTATCATTTTTAAGGGGATTGACCTCCTGTTTTAGTAAAGGAAGAACATGGCAAAAGCGTGGTATGTACTTCACACATACTCAGGATACGAGAACAAAATCGAAAAAGCCATCCGCAGGCTGATTCAGGATGAAAAACTTACGGAATTCATCTTCGATATCAAAGTACCGGAGGAGCAGGTTGCCGAGGTAAAGGACGGCAAAAAGAGGGTTACGAAGAAGAAATTCCTGCCCGGATACATCCTTCTGGAAATGGACCTTCCTGATGCGGGCTGGAAGCCTGTATGTTCTTTTATCCGGCGCATTGATGGGGTAACGGGTTTTGTCGGCGTTCCGGCAGACCGCAAACCCCAGCCCATTACAGCGGAGGAAGCCCGTACCATTCTGCAAAAAACAGGGGAAATCAAGGGCGAGAAGGTACTCAAACCCCGGCAGACTTTCTCCATCGGAGAGAATGTCCGCATTGTGGAAGGCCCTTTCGATTCCTTTACCGGTACGGTTGAGGATGTCAATATGGAAAAAGCGAAGCTCAGGGTCATGGTAGGGATTTTTGGCCGGGCAACGCCCGTGGAAGTCGATTTTCTCCAGGTGGAGAAGATATAGTTGTGTCGCGGCGAAACTGCCCTTAAGCGGTTTCGCCCATGCGTGGGAGTCCTTACGGACGTTTGCACCACAAAGGAGTTTGCATGGCAAAAAAGAAGATTGCCACCATTATCAAACTGCAGTGCCCTGCCGGCAAGGCGACGCCCGCGCCGCCCATAGGCCCGGCCCTGGGGCCCCACGGGGTTTCCGCCCCGCAGTTTGTGCAGCAGTTCAATGACGCCACGAAAAGCGTGGAACCCGGACTTATCCTGCCGGTCGTCATTACCGTGTACGCGGACAAAACGTTTTCGTTTATCACAAAAACGCCTCCCGCATCGGTACTCATCAAAAAGGCCCTGGGGCTGGAAACCGCCTCGGCGGAGCCGCACAAGGTTAAGGTTGGAAAACTTTCGCGGGACAAGCTCCGCGAAATAGCGCAGACCAAGCTGCCCGACCTCAACGCCAACGATGTTGATGCCGCGATGAAAATTATCGCAGGTACGGCCCGGAGTATGGGCGTTGAAGTGGAGGCCGCATCATGAAGCGGGGCAAGAAATACGCCGAAGCCGTAAAAAAATTCGACTTCAAGCAGTCCTATTCGGCGGAAAAGGCCGTGGGCATGGTGAAAGAGACCGCTTTCGCCAAATTTGACGAAACTGTGGACGTTTCCGTTAATGTGGCCCTTAAAAAGAGCCAAACTGTCCGCGATACCCTTGTTTTGCCGTATCAGTTCAAGGGCGAAAAAAAGATTCTTGTCTTTGCGAAGGGCGATAAAGTGGAAGAAGCGAAGCAGGCCGGAGCCACCTACGTTGGGGACGATGAGCTTATCGAAAAAATCAAAGGCGGCTGGCTTGATTTTGATGTAGCCGTAGCTACCCCCGATATGATGAAGGACGTTGGCCGTCTGGGTCAGATTTTGGGCAGGAGAGGCCTTATGCCGAACCCCAAGACGCAGACCGTAACCTTCGACATCAAGGCGGCTGTGGGTGAGCTGAAAAAGGGCCGCGTTGAATACCGCTCCGACAAAACAGGTTCGGTTCATCTTGCGGTGGGCAAAGTATCAATGGAAGCGAAGGACATGGCGGAAAACATCACCGCGGTTCTTCAGGATATTGAGAGAAAACGCCCCGCGGACGCCAAGGGGAATTTCATCAAATCGGTGTATGTTTCTTCAACTATGGGGCCCGGCGTGCGGATTTCCCGGGAACAGGAGTAGGCAATGGCTGAACACGTAACAAAACCACAACCCTATAAGGTCGAAGCCGTAGGGCAGCTAAAAGAAAAGTTTGGCGGTTTTTCCGGCTATATCTTCACCGATTACCGGGGGCTCACTGTTGAACAGATTACGAACCTGCGCGGAGCGCTCAGAAAATTCGGCGCCGAGTACAAGGTTGTAAAAAACAACTTTGCGAACATAGCCTTCAAGGAGCTTTCGCGGCCCGATGTTTCGCAGTACCTTGTAGGGCCCACGGCCATAGCCCTCACCCAGGACGAGGCGAGCCAGGTAGCAAAGTCTCTTCTTGACTTTGCGAAGGAGACTACCGTCAAAATCAAGGGCGGCCTTTTGGACGGACAGGTTTTCGACGGCAAGCAAATGGAGGCTTTCTCGCGGCTGCCCTCCCGCGCGGAGCTCATATCCAAACTCATGGGCACAATGAACGCGCCCCTGCAGAATTTGGTGTACGCGATGAACGGGGTAACGAGTAAACTTGTTCGCACGCTTGCGGCGGTTGCGGACAAAAAGAAACAGGAATAAGGGCCGCGTGGCGGCCTTCTTAAAACGAGGCGGGGTTAGCCTTCGTGTGTGTTGCACGCTATCCCTGCCCGGCATATTGAACGTAAGGAGAAGATAATATGGCAACACTGAGTAAAGAAGAAGTTCTTGATGCTATTGCGGGGATGACTGTTCTTGAAGTATCCGAGCTGGTCAAGATGATGGAAGAGAAGTTCGGCGTTACAGCCGCGGCTCCCGTAGCCGTTGCTGCCGTGGCCGGCGGAGCCGCGGCTCCCGCAGAGGCCGCCGAGGAGAAGACCGAGTTCACGGTTAAAATTGCCGCCGTGGGCGAGAAGAAAATCGAAGTCATCAAAGCTGTTCGCGCCGTTGTTCCGGGCCTGGGGCTCAAGGAAGCGAAGGACCTCGTTGAGGGCCTCGGCGTTGTAAAAGAAAACGCTTCAAAGGACGAATCTGCCAGCATCAAGAAAGCTCTTGAAGATGCCGGTGCAAAAGTTGAAGTTCAGTAAGAACGCGGTTGAGAGACAGTTTAGTTTGACTCATTTCTATTACACGGAAGATACCTCGTGCGAACGGGGTATCTTTGTTGTACAGCAGCGCCCCTTCGCCGCCCTGCGGCGGGGATGCGCATTTTCCGGGAGGCGCGAATAATGTTTGACAGGAATACCGTTATCAAGAGGGTCTATGTAGGTAAAGAACGGCCCGATGTCATGGAGCTGCCCAACCTCATAGATATTCAGCTTGCCTCGTACGAGAGATTCCTACAGCGCGAGCGTTTGCGGGAGGGTGAGGCCCAGCACAACCAGGGGCTGGAAGAGGTTTTTCAGTCAGTTTTTCCCATTGAGAGCCAGAACGGTGATATGCGGCTGGAGTACGACCGCTACACTCTGGAAGAAGACAACCTCAAACTCTCGGAATCCGAATGCAAGCAGAAGGGCCTCACCTACGCGGTTCCCGTCAAGGCCCGCATCAATCTGGTATTCCTCGAAAGCGGCGAAATCCGCCAGAAGGAAATTTACATGGGCGATATGCCCCTTATGACGGACAGGGGCACTTTTATCATAAACGGAGCGGAACGCGTTGTTGTTTCGCAGATTCACCGCTCACCCGGCGTTATTTTTTCCCACGAAAAAGGCGTATACTCCTCACGCATTATTCCCTACAGGGGTTCCTGGCTCGAATTTGAAATCGACCAGAAAAAGGAACTCATCTACGCGAAAATTGACAGAAAAAAACGTATTCTGGGTACGCTCTTTCTGCGCGCCCTCGGATTTGACAGCAGGGAGAAAATCATTTCCCTGTTTTATAAAACAGAAAATCTCGCCGTAAAGGACACTCCTGAAGTAAAGGAAAACCTTGCGGGCCGGATTCTCGCAAAAGCTGTTTCTGTTTCCGGCGAAGAAGGAACAAAAACCCTCCTCCCTGCGGGAGAAAAACTGCATCCCCACACCATAGACGAGCTTCTCCAGGCAGGGGTGCGCCAGATTACGGCCATTGATTTTGAGGATGAATCATCCCTCAATTCACAGATTATTCTCCGCTGCTTTGAGCGTGAGGATGCAAAGTACAGCCACGACGAGAGCGGCACGGGTGAGCCCACAAAGGAAGAATCCCTCTCCCAGGTGTACGCCGTTATCATGCCGGGCGAACCCATTACTGTTGAGAGCGCCGAAAAGGATTTTAACTCCATGTTTTTCAGCGCCCGCCGCTACGACCTGGGACGGGTAGGCCGCTACAAACTCAATAAAAAGTTCGACTACAAAAAGCCCGATAATTCGCACCTCCTGACGAAGGACGACATCGTAAATACCATGAAGTACCTCATCAAGGTATACATAGGAGACGCCAATGTGGACGACATTGACCACCTGGGAAACCGCCGCGTCCGCTCCGTAGGAGAGCTTCTTGCGAACCAGCTCAAGACAGCCTTTTCCCGCATGGAGAGAATCGCCAAGGAGAGGATGTCCCTCAAAGAGACGGAAACAATCAAGCCGCAGGACCTGGTTTCCATAAAGCCCGTTGTGGCGGCTATCAAAGAATTTTTCGGTTCAAGCCAGCTTTCCCAGTTTATGGACCAGGTTAATCCCCTCGCGGAACTCACGCACAAAAGACGGCTCAACGCCCTGGGGCCCGGCGGCCTTTCCCGCGACAGGGCGGGCATTGAGGTGCGCGATGTTCACTACACCCACTACGGGCGTATGTGCCCCATAGAAACGCCCGAAGGCCCGAACATCGGCCTTATTGTTTCTCTTGCAAACTACACTCAGGTTAACGACTACGGCTTTCTTGAAACCCCCTACCGCAAGGTGGAGAACGGCAAGGTTACAACCAGCATCGAGTACCTCTCCGCAATGGACGAAGAAAAATACTGCATCGCCCAGGCCAACGCGCCCATAGACGGCAAAGGAAATTTTTTGAACGACCAGGTTTCCGTGCGCAGGGCAGGGGATTATCACACCCGCCTGCCCAAGGAAATCCAGTACATGGACGTGTCTCCCAAGCAGATTATATCCGTGTCCGCCTCTCTTATTCCCTTTCTGGAGCACGACGACGCGAACCGCGCCCTCATGGGTTCAAATATGCAGAGGCAGGCCGTGCCCCTCGTGTTCCCCGAACCCCCCCGCGTGGGAACCGGTATGGAAACAAAATGCGCCTACGATTCCGGCGTTTTCGTCAAGGCAAAGCGGGACGGAGTTGTGGAGTATGTCTCCTCAACCCGTATAGTCATAAAACCGGCCAAGCCCATGGGCTCCGGCGACAAGGACGAGTTTCTCCTCCAGAAGTACCAGCGCACGAATCAGGACACCTGCTACATTCAGAAACCTGTCGTGAAGCCGGGCCAAAAACTTAAACGGGGAGACGTCATAGCGGACGGGCCCGCCACCTTCAAGGGAGAGCTTGCTCTGGGGCGCAACGTCCTTGTGGGCTTTGTACCCTGGAACGGCTACAACTACGAAGACGCAATCCTCATCTCGGAAAAAATCGTCAAAGAGGATATTTTTACCTCCGTCCATATCAAGGAATTCCAGATTGACGTACGGGAAACAAAGCTGGGGCCGGAAAAAATTACCCGCGACATTCCCAACATAGGCGAAAAAGCCCTCGACCAGCTCGACGAGGAAGGCATCATACGCATAGGAGCGAAGGTAAAATCCGGCTCTATTCTGGTGGGAAAGGTAACACCCAAAAGCGAAACCGAAACAACGCCTGAGTTTAAACTCCTCAACTCGATTTTCGGCGAAAAGGCCAAAGACGTGCGCGACACCTCTTTAAGGATTCCCCACGGCACAGAAGGCACGGTAATTGACGTTCAGCGTCTGCGCCGCTCCGAGGGAGATGACCTCTCTCCCGGGGTTGATGAGGTTGTAAAGGTTCTCATCGCCACCAAGCGCAAACTGCAGGAAGGCGACAAAATGGCAGGCCGCCACGGTAACAAGGGCGTTATCGCGCGGGTTCTTCCTGAGGAAGATATGCCCTACATGGCGGACGGCACTCCCCTTGAAATCTGCCTTAACCCTCTGGGCGTTCCTTCCCGCATGAACCTGGGCCAGCTCCTTGAAACCATGCTGGGCTGGGCCGCACTGTGGAAGGACGAGTGGTACGCCACCCCTGTTTTTGAATCCGCCAGCAATGAGGAAATCGCTTCCTACCTAAAATCAGCGGAACTTCCGCCGGGGTCAAAGACCGTATTGTACGATGGACGCACGGGCGAGCCTTTCAAGAATCCCGTTATGGTAGGCTGTATGTATATGCTCAAACTCCACCACCTTGTGGACGACAAGATGCACGCCCGCTCAACAGGCCCGTATTCTCTTGTTACCCAGCAGCCCCTGGGGGGCAAAGCCCAGTTCGGCGGACAGAGGCTGGGAGAAATGGAAGTCTGGGCCCTTGAAGCATACGGCGCGGCCAACACCCTACAGGAGCTTCTCACAATCAAGTCTGACGACATGACGGGCCGCGCAAAAATTTACGAAAGCATTGTCAAGGGAGAGCCCTCCACCGCGGCGGGTGTTCCCGAATCCTTTAACGTTCTCGTGCAGGAACTCCGGGGCCTTGCCCTTGATATAAGCATACGGGACTCGAAGGGAAAATCCATCCCGCTCACGGAGAGGGACGAGGAACTCATCAACCGGCAGGGAAGCAATTTCTAGGGAGGCGTAGATTTTATGAGAGACATTCAGGATTTCGATTCCATTATGATTCAGCTCGCATCGCCGGAGAAAATCCGGGCGTGGAGCTATGGAGAAGTCAAGAAGCCTGAAACAATCAATTACCGTACCCTGAGGCCGGAAAAGGACGGGCTCTTTTGCGAGCGCATCTTCGGCACCACAAAGGAATGGGAATGCTACTGCGGCAAGTTTAAATCGATACGCTACAAGGGCGTAATCTGCGACCGCTGCGGCGTTGAAGTTACGCACTTCAAAGTGCGCCGCGAAAGAATGGGCCACATAGAACTCGCTTCTCCTGTTTCGCACATCTGGTATTACCGCTCCGTCCCCTCGCGCATGGGGCTCCTCCTTGACCTCACAATCGCCTCTTTGCGCTCGGTACTCTACTACGAAAAATATATTGTTATTGACCCGGGCGATACCGACCTGAAGAAAATGGAACTCCTTACGGAGGAAGACTACAACGAGGCCAAGGAACGCTACGGAATGTCTTTTACCGCGGGCATAGGCGCCGAAGCGGTTCGCGTCCTTCTTGAAGGGCTTGACCTTGACGCCCTTTCCTCTGAGCTGCGCGTTGTAATGGTAGGAAAGGGAGCCAAGGCCGATAAACGCCTCTTAAAGCGCATAGAAATCGTGGAAAATTTCCGCGATTCAGACAACAGACCCGAATGGATGATTCTCGACGTTGTGCCCGTTATTCCGCCGGAACTCAGGCCCATGGTTCAGCTTGACGGAGGCCGTTTTGCCACAAGCGACCTCAACGACCTCTACCGCCGCGTTATTAACAGAAATAACCGCCTCAAAAGGCTCATGGCCTTAAACGCGCCCGACATTATTATCCGCAACGAAAAGCGTATGCTTCAGGAAGCGGTGGACGCCCTCTTTGACAACTCCAAAAAGAAAAGGGTTGTAAAAGGCGCTTCCAACAGGCCCCTCAAATCCCTGTCGGATATGCTCAAAGGAAAGCAGGGCCGTTTTCGCCAGAACCTTTTGGGTAAGCGCGTTGACTACTCAGGACGCTCCGTTATAGTCGTGGGGCCAGAGTTAAAACTCCACCAGTGCGGACTTCCCACAAAAATGGCTCTTGAACTCTACAAGCCCTTTATTATGAAAAAACTCGTTGAAAAAGACGTTGTTTATAACATCAAAAAAGCCAAAACCCTCGTTGAAACTGAAAGCCCGGAAGTCTGGCAGATTCTGGACGACGTTGTAAAAGAACACCCTGTTCTCTTAAACCGAGCGCCCACACTGCACCGCCTCGGAATTCAGGCGTTTGAACCCGTGCTTGTTGACGGCAAGGCCATCAAGCTGCACCCCTTGGTCTGCCACGCCTTTAACGCGGACTTTGACGGAGACCAAATGGCGGTTCACGTTCCCCTGACGCAGGCCGCCCAGATTGAGTGCTGGTCCCTCATGCTCTCCGCGAAAAACCTCATGAACCCCGCCAACGGGAAACCCGTTGTTTTCCCCTCGCAGGACATTGTTCTGGGCATGTACTACCTCTCCAAAGAAAAAATCGGGGCAAAAGGCGAAGGAAAAAGATTCAGCGGAGCGGAAGAAGTCCTTCTCGCGCTGGACGCAGGCGCCATAGAGTACGGAGCCCTTATCAAACTGCCCTACAAGGGAAAGCTCCTTGAAACCACGGCGGGCCGCCTCATTATGAATGAGGAATTTCCCGACGAAATCGGCTATATCAACCACACCCTGGGCGACAAGGAAATCAAAAACATCATCGCAAAAGCCTACGAAGAACAGGGCTCCTACATCACCGTAAAGATGCTCGACGCGATTAAAGACCTCGGCTTTAAATACGCAACGGTTTTCGGCGCCACCATAGGCGTAGAAGACGTACTTATTCCCGGCATTAAAAAGGAAATGATAGAAAAAGCCAACGCCGAAGTCGCCGAAATCCAAAAGCAGTACCAGCACGGCCACATCACACAGGAAGAACGCTACAACCGCGTTGTCGAAGTCTGGTCCAAAACCAACGAAGACCTTACAAACGAAATGATGCGCGAACTCAAGGAAGACCAGGGCGGCTTTAACCCCGTGTACATGATGGCGAACTCAGGAGCGCGCGGCTCGCGCAGCCAGATTCGCCAGCTTGCGGGTATGCGCGGCCTCATGGCAAAACCCTCAGGAGACATTATAGAGCTTCCCATCCGCTCCAACTTCAAGGAAGGGCTTTCCGTAATTGAGTTTTTTATCTCAACAAACGGAGCGCGCAAGGGTCTTGCGGACACAGCCCTCAAAACAGCGGACGCGGGCTACCTCACCCGCCGCCTCGTGGACATAGCGCAGGACGTTGTTGTCAACGAAGATGACTGCGGCACAATCAACGGCCTTGAAATGCAGGCCCTGAAAGACGGCGAAGAAATAGTCGAAACCCTCGCGGACCGCATCGAAGGCCGTTTTACCCTGGAGCGCGTGAAGCACCCCATAACAGGCGAAGTCATCGTTGACGTAAACCAGCTTATCACCAACGAAAAAGCGGAAATCATCGAAGCCGCCGGCATAGAAAGCGTACGCATAAGAACCGTACTCACCTGCGAAGCGCAGTACGGCGTATGCAAAAAATGCTACGGACGGAATCTTGCCACCAACAAAACCGTGGAAATAGGCGAAGCTGTGGGCATCATCGCCGCGCAGTCCATAGGACAGCCGGGAACACAGCTTACCATGAGAACCTTCCACATAGGAGGAGCCGCGACAAAAGCCTCGGAAGAAAACAAGATTTACCTCAAATATCCGGTTATTATCAAAGGAATTCTTGGGGCAACCGTAACGCTGGAAAACGGCGAACACCTCTTCACCCGCCGGGGCTACGTCATGGTAAGCCGCATCCTCGAATCCCTGGAACTCCAGAAAGGCGACCGCCTGCACTTCCATGACGGAGACAAAGTTGTAAAAGGCCAGAACGTCCTGCGCAGGGAAGGAAGCGAGATTCACTCAGGGCACAACGCGTACGTCCTGGTTGCCAAAGACAGGAGCAGGATTTACCTCATCGCGCAGGAACAGAAAGTAGAAGTACGAAACGGAGCGACCCTGCACGTTAAAGTAGGCGAAGTGCTTCCCGCCGAACAGACAATAGCCTCGTTTGACCCCTTTAGCGAACCCATCATCGCAGAGTTTGACGGCCTCGTAGAGTTTGACGACATTATCCTGGGCACAACGCTCAAGGAAGAAATCAACGAAGACACGGGAAACATCGAGAAAAAAATTACCGACTACACAAGCGAAAGCCTCCAGCCCCGCATACGCATCATGGACAAAAAAGGCGACGAGCTTGCCGTGTACCACCTTCCCGGCTCATCGTACCTCAACATAAATGACGGCGACAAAATCAAAGCGGGCCGCATTATAGCGAAACTCCTGAAGGAAAGCGTGAAAACGCGGGACATCACCGGAGGACTTCCCCGTGTCGGCGAACTCTTTGAAGCGCGGCGGCCCAAAACAGCGGCCATACTCGCGCAAATATCCGGCGTCGTACACTTTAAGGGAATCGTCAAGGCAAAAAGAGTTATTGTTGTGGAAGACGCCTTCGGCAAAGAGTTTAAGCACCTCGTGCCCATGGGCCGCCACCTCCTTGTGCGCGAAGGAGATGCGGTGGAAGCGGGCGAACCCCTGTGCGACGGCAGTATGGACCCGCACGACATACTGCAAATCCTGGGCGAAAACGCCCTCCAGAGTTTTATGATGAACGAAGTGCAGGAAGTCTACAGGCTCCAGGGCGTCGGCATAGACGACAAACACATAGGCGTTATCGTGCGCCAGATGATGCGCAAAGTGGAAATCACCTCTGTGGGCGACACGAACTTTATCTTCGGCCAGCACGTAGACAAACACCGCTTCCACGAAGAAAACGCGAAAGTCGTGCGCGAAGGCGGCCAGCCCGCGATAGGCCGCCCGCTCCTTTTGGGAATCACGCGGGCCTCGCTCAACATCGACTCGTTCTTCTCCGCAGCGTCCTTTCAGGAGACAACCCGCGTTCTTACCAACGCGGCCATAGCCGGCAGCACCGATTACCTGCGCGGCCTCAAGGAAAACGTCATCATCGGCCACCCCATCCCCGCGGGTACAGGCATGAGAAAGTACCGCGCCTTGAAGCTCTACGACGAGAACGAAGAAGACCTCGACACGCAGATGCAGATTATCCTCGAAGCCAAACGCAAAGAGCGCGAAGATGCGGAACTGCTTATGCGGGAAGAAGTTTTGCAGAACGTCCAGGAAGGCGCGCCTGCCGAGGCAGCCGATTACGACGACTCTGAGGACGAGTAGAAAGAATTTTCGGGAAGTGAATTTGTGCGCACCCCCGCCCTTTTCCGCCCCGGCGAAAAAGGACAGGGCCGGGCTATCCGCTCCAATTCCTCAAAATCGCCTGCGGCGATTTCTGCGGGATTTCCGCTTCTATCCCTTGCGCCCCACGGGCGGACAGAAACCATTACAGTACGCATAAAGCGAAAACAAATTCACGCGGGGCCCAAACAGGGCCCCGCGCTTTTTTCTCACTTTTTTACAACAAAAACTTTTTTACTTTCAAAAAAATAGTCTGACTTTCAGGCGAAATACCTTTTCAAAAGACCTTTGAATCCCGAGCAGTGCCGGGCTTCGTCACGGGCCATTTCATGCACGGTGTCGTGAATGGCGTCGTAGCCTTTTTCTTTGGCGCGCTTGGCGATGTCGGTTTTTCCCGCACAGGCGCCGTGTTCAGCCTCAATGCGCAGTTCCAGGTTCTTCTTTGTGCTGGCGGTAATTACCTCGCCCAAAAGCTCCGCGAATTTCGCGGCGTGTTCGGCTTCCTCAAAAGCGTAGCGCTTGTAGGCTTCCGCAACTTCGGGATAACCCTCGCGCTCGGCGACACGGCTCATGGCCAGGTACATGCCCACTTCGCAGCACTCACCGTTAAAGTGAGCCTGCAGGTCGCTCTTGATGTCGTTTTCCACATCCTTTGCAACGCCGACAACGTGTTCCGCCGCAAAAGTTTCTCCGGCTACCTGTTCCTTGAACTTGGCCGCGGGGGCTTTGCACTGCGGACAAGCGTCCGGCGCTTTGTCTCCGGTGTGAACATAGCCGCAGACTGAACAAACCCATTTTTTCATAACGATACCTCCAAAAAAATTATATCCGCGGCAGGGCCGCGGGAATTACCTAATGCAGGGGGCCTTTCTCATGAGGAGCAGGCTCCGCAAAGACCATAGAAAACAGTCTTTGTGTAATCGATGCGAAAGCCCTTGGGGGCCCCGCCGTGTGCGAGAAGGTTCCGCGCCGCGTCATCTATGCCGGGAATATCCGTAACGCTGCCGCACCGGAGGCACACCGCGTGGGGGTGGGGCTCAACGCGGCCGTCAAACCTCTCCTCGCCGCCAACAACTCCGACCGACACCACTTCTCCTTCTTTCAGGAAAAGGCTGATGTTCCGGTACACGGTGCCCAGGGACAGGCCGGGAATCTCAGGCTTGAGGGTGTCGTACACCCACTGGGCTCCCGGATGAAGCTGGGTTGATTGTATGGCCCGCAGGATTGCGTCCCGTTTTTTACTGTGCTTCTTTCCTGGCATCATCTTCTCTTTTCCTCAAAATAATAATAATAACTATTACTATTATATATAAATTCTTTCTTTTTGGCAAGCGTTTTTTGAAAATTATGTGAAAATTCTTTGAAAAAACCGGAAGAAGATTGTAAACAGGCGGTTTTCCGGCTGGCTTTCGCGGGAATCTTCATATATAAGACTAGTATACGGCTTTCGGGCTAGCGTGTAAATGAAAAAGACGTGGCTTCCCCGTTCGGGGAAGCCGTGTCGCCGCGCAAGGGACTGGTCGCAATCCTTACGGATTGCTGCTCGTCCATGCAGCCTGGATAGAAGCGGAAATCCTTGCGGATTTTGCTTTGCAAAATCCGCTGGATTGGAGCGGATAGCCCGGTTTTTTACGGCCGCAGGCCGTAAAAAATGCGCCCACATCCGAATTCTTAAAAAATTTGCTCTTCGCTCTTGACACAAAAAAGAATTTCCGCTATTTTCTTTCAGTTACACAGCATTTTTGTAGGAGATTGTTTTCTGTATGCCGACGATTAATCAGTTGATTCGGACGGGGCGGAGGAGTTCACATTCAAAGACGAAGTCTCCGGCGCTTATGAACTGTCCGCAAAAGAGGGGGGTCTGCACGAGGGTGATGACCATCACTCCGAAAAAGCCGAACTCGGCTTTGCGCAAGGTTGCGCGTGTGCGCCTCAGTAATAGTATTGAGGTTACGGCCTATATTCCGGGCATTGGTCATAATTTGCAGGAACATTCTGTTGTTCTTATCCGGGGGGGGCGCGTGAAGGATTTGCCGGGCGTGAGGTACCATATCGTGCGGGGTACGAAAGATACCCTGGGCGTGGAGGACAGGCGCAAGAGCCGTTCCAAGTATGGTTCCAAAAGGCCGAAGGCGTAGGTGAGGGGAATTTATGCCCAGACGAAAAGTAGTTGCCAAGAGGGAGACGATTCCCGATTCGCGGTACAACAATATGGTTGTTTCCAAGTTTATTACCCGTATGATGCTGGACGGCAAGAAGTCCATCAGCGCGGCTATTCTCTACGGCGCCCTCGATTTTCTAAAGGGCAAGGCGGACAAGGGGGAGCTTGAGGTTTTTCTCAAGGCCCTGGACAATGTAAAGCCTGTGGTGGAGGTCAAGTCCCGGCGGGTTGGGGGTGCGACGTATCAGGTTCCTGTGGAAATCCGTGAGTCGCGGCGGGAGGCTCTTGCCATGCGCTGGCTTATTGCTGCGGCGCGGGCGAGGAGCGGCAAGGCCCTGAGCCAGAAGCTGGGGGCGGAGTTTTTGGATGCCTACAATAGTACGGGTACGGCCTTCAAAAAGAAGGAAGATACGCACCGTATGGCGGAGGCGAACAAGGCTTTTTCGCATTACAGGTGGTGAAAGCGCCTGGCGGCATAGCGCGGCTTGACTTGGTTTGGTTTGGCCGCGGGCGATAAAAGGTGAAAAAAATCAAAAATTCGCTGTTTTGCTATTGACGTGTTTTTGATTTTTCGATAGTATTGGCTGACTAATCATCCTTCTAGCTGTTTCGGCGGCTTTAAGTAGTGGGTTTCCGTGAAACCGGGGGGCGTGGCTTTTCCGTGTTATTCCGGGAGCGGTGTTGACGGTAAGGATGTTGAACAGGTCCTCTGGGGCGTTCCCTATGACCTTGCGTGTGCCTGTGCGGGCGCGCGTTGTTCTTCCTTCCTCCATTTTTAGAGGCGGTTTTGACTGCGGGCGCTGGCGGGGTTTCCCTGCCGGGAGGCTTTAGGTTTTGCTGCTTCCCACGGGCATTACGGATGGTTTTTAGTGAGCTTTCCGCGTTTTTTTGAAAAGGCGGGGTTCATTGCTATATAAGTTTGGAAGATTATTTGTCTGCAGGGTAAGGAGGCAGTAAAATGGCAAAGGAAAAGTTTGAAAGAACGAAGCCGCACATCAACGTTGGGACTATTGGTCACGTTGACCACGGCAAAACCACTCTTACGGCGGCTATTTCCATGGTTTGCGCCAAGCAGTTTGGCGGCAAAGTTATGAAGTATGATGATATTGATAATGCTCCTGAAGAAAAGGAGCGCGGTATCACCATAAACACCCGGCACGTTGAGTATCAGACGACCAACAGGCACTATGCCCACGTTGACTGTCCGGGACACGCCGACTATATCAAAAACATGATTACGGGCGCGGCCCAGATGGACGGCGCGGTGATTGTTGTGTCCGCTGCGGACGGGGCCATGGCCCAGACGCACGAGCATATTCTTTTGGCCCGGCAGGTTGGCGTTCCGGCCCTGATTGTTTTTATCAATAAGGTTGATATGGTGGACGACCCGGACCTCATTGACCTTGTTGAGGAAGAGATGCGGGACCTTCTCAAGAAGTATAACTTTCCTGGAGACGAGATTCCCATTATCCGCGGCGCGGCTTTTCCGGCTATGGAAAATCCTGATGACCCGGACAAGACCAAGTGTATTGTGGACCTTTTGAATGCTATGGACAGCTACTTTCCGCTTCCTGAGCGGCCTGTTGATAAGCCTTTTCTTATGCCTATTGAGGACGTTTTCTCTATTCCGGGCCGCGGTACGGTTGTTACGGGCCGTATCGACCGGGGTATCGTCAAGGTCAGTGACGAGGTGGAAATTGTTGGTATCAAGGAAACCAAAAAGACTGTTGTTACGGGCGTTGAGATGTTCAACAAGCTCCTGGACGAGGGTCAGGCGGGAGACAATATCGGGGCTCTTCTGCGCGGCGTAGAAAAAAAGGAAGTTGAGCGCGGACAGGTTCTGGCGAAGCCGGGTTCCATTAAGCCCTGCAAGAAATTCAAGGGCGCTATCTACGTCCTTTCCAAAGACGAGGGCGGACGGCATTCTCCTTTCTTCGGCGGGTACAGACCGCAGTTCTATTTCAGGACTACCGATATTACCGGTACGGTTGAGCTTGCGGCGGGCAAGGAGATGATTATGCCGGGCGATAATACGGAAATCACGGTTGAGCTCATTCATCCTATCGCTATGGACAAGGGGCTTCGTTTTGCTATCCGCGAGGGTGGAAAGACGGTCGCTTCGGGCCAGGTTACGGAAATCATCGAATAATTTTGAGTGGAAGGCCTTGCCGCTTCCGGGCGGCGAGGCTTCTTTTTGGAGGAAGGATGGCCAAGGACAGAATTCGGGTACGGCTCAGGGGTTTTGACGTTGAACTTATAGACCAGAGCGCCAAGTCAATTGTGCAGACTGTGCAAAAATCCGGGGCTCAGGTTTCCGGCCCGATACCGCTGCCAACCCGGATTAACAAATTTACTGTTTTGCGTTCGCCCCATGTCAACAAGAAGTCGCGGGAGCAATTTGAGATGAGGACGCACAAACGGCTGATTGATATTATCGAACCCACTTCGGCGGTTATGGATGCTCTTATGAAACTTGAGCTTCCTGCGGGTGTGGATGTTGAAATAAAGCAGTAGGGGTTCACAATGATTGGGCTTATCGGAAAGAAAGTCGGAATGACCCAGGTGTTCGATGAACAGGGGATTCTAACCCCGGTTACGGTTATCAAGATTGAGCCGAACACTGTTGTGTCGGAACGAACCAGGGAAAAATGTGGTTACGATGCTGTTGTTCTTGGCGCTGAGGATGTCAAGGAGAACAGGCTTTCAAAGCCGTACAGGGGGCAGTTTAAGGGCGAGATTTCGCCCAAGAGATATTTGGTGGAAATAGCGGACTTCGACAAGGACTGCGCCGCGGGCGACCTTATGGGGGTAGATGTGTTTGACGGCTGCCGTTACGTTGATGTGCGCGCAAAGAGCAAGGGCAAGGGTTTTCAGGGCGTTATGAAGCGTTACGGCTTCAGCGGCGGACGGGCGACCCACGGTTCAAAGTTTCACCGCGCTCCGGGTTCAACGGGCCAGAACACGTATCCGGGCCACGTTTTCAAAAACGCGAAGATGCCGGGCCGTATGGGCGGTGAGAAGGTAACGGTTCAGAATCTGGAGCTTGTCAGAATCGACAAGGAAAAGCAGGTTCTTCTCGTGAAGGGCGCTGTTCCCGGCGCGAGGAACGGAATGGTTCTCGTTACCTATTCCCGGAAGAAAGAGATGTAGGGGACTGGAATGGAAAAAAAGGTCTTTTCAATACAGGGCGAGGAAATACGGACTCTTGAACTTGCGGACGAGGTTTTTAACCGCAAGGTGAGCGATGGGGCTATCTACTACGCTATTTGCAGCGAGCTTGCCAACTGCCGTCTGGGTACGGCCTGTACGAAAACCCGCGCTGAGGTAAAGGGTACGAGCCGCAAGCCCTGGAAGCAGAAGGGGACGGGCCGCGCCCGCGCGGGCCGCAGGAGGTCTCCTGTGTGGGTCGGGGGCGGAATTGTTTTTGGGCCGCGCCCCCGGGATTATTCCTGGCAGCTTCCGCGCAAACTCAAGCGTCTTGCGATGAAGTCGATTTTGAGCCTCAAGGTAAGGGAAGACCGGCTCAAAATCGTGGAGGATTTTTCCGTTGCTTCGGGCAAGACCCGCGATTTGAAGGCTATTCTGAAGAAACTTGCGCCGGATGAGAGAACGGTGATTGTTTTGAAGGACGATGACGTTCTTATCAAGAGGGCGGGGGCGAACCTGCCTTTGGTGCGGTTTTTGTCGTACAACAGGCTCCGCGCGCATGACCTTTTTTACGGGAGAAACATTCTTGTACTCGAAACTGCTGCGCAAAAGTTGAACGATTTTTACAGCGGCAGCACGGCGGAGGCGTCCGTATGACAAAAGAGAGTATTATCATTGCGCCGGTTTTAACGGAAAAGAGCAACGCCCTGCGGGAAGCGGGCAAGTATGTTTTTCGTGTGGACCCTCGGGCAAACAAGTATCAGATTTCCGAGGCTGTGCGAAAACTTTTTAATGTGCATCCTGTGGCCTGCAATATCATAAATGTTGGCGGAAAGCCCAAGCGTCTGCGAAACAGGCCGGGTCTTACCTCGTCATGGAAGAAGGCTGTTGTTACCCTTGCCAAGGGCGAGAAAATTGCTGTTTTTGAGGGCGCCTGAGGCGCTTTGCTAGGGGGATGTGAGTGGGTATCAAAAAGTTCAACCCTGTAACTCCGAGCATGAGGTTTACCACGGGGTTAACCTTTGAGGAGCTTGACGGGAAAAAGGCTGAAAAGGCGCTTACGAAAGGAAAGTCGTCTACGGCTGGCCGGGGAGCGGGCGGACGCATCAGTGTGCGGCGCAGGGGCGGCGGCCACAAGAGAAAGCTCCGCCGTATAGATTTTCTGCGGGACAAGGCTGGCATTGAGGGGAGGGTTACTGCCCTGGAGTACGACCCCAATAGAAGCGCCAACATCGCTCTTATCTTCTATAAGGATGGTGAGAAGCGGTATATTCTCGCGCCCAAGGGCCTGAAGAAGGGTGACTTCGTTGTAAGCGGCGCGGGCGCTCCTCCCAGTTTGGGCAATGCTTTGCCTCTGGAGGAGATGCCTTTGGGAACCGCGGTTCATAACGTTGAGCTGACAAAGGGCAGGGGTGGGCAGCTTGTGCGTTCGGCGGGGGCTGCGGCTGTTGTGGCTGCAAAAGAGGGCAATTATGTTACCCTCAAGCTGCCTTCCGGCGAAATGCGCATGGTTTTTAAAAAATGCTGCGCCACGGTGGGCGTTGTGGGTAACGATGAGCACATGAACGTTACCCTCGGCAAGGCGGGCCGCGCCCGCTGGCTGGGAAGGCGGCCCAAGGTTCGCGGTGAGGCCATGAACCCTGTAGACCATCCTCTGGGCGGACGTACAAAGGGCGGTCAGCATCCGGTTTCGCCTACGGGCGTTCCCGCCAAGGGTTACAAAACGCGCAAGAAAAGAAAGCAGTCCAGCGCTTTTATTGTCAAGAGAAGGAAATAGGAGTATGTTGTGTCGAGGTCGATAAAAAAGGGTCCGTTCATAGAGAAAAGCCTCTATTCCAAAATCATCGCGATGAACAAATCCGGTGAACGGCGTATGATAAAGACTTTTTCGCGCTGTTCCACAATTATTCCGGAGATGGTGGGTATGACAATTTCCGTATACAACGGCAAGGCGTGGGTTCCCGTATACATTACGGAAAATCTGGTGGGACACAAGCTGGGCGAGTTCTCGCCGACCAGAATTTTTCGTGGACATTCGGGTTCGGATAAAAAAGCCGAGAAGAAGTAAGGATGAAAAGAATGGCAGAGAAAAGCGGTTACAGGGCGGAAGCGAAGTACCTTCTTATTTCGCCGTCAAAGGTGAGGCGGGTAGCGGATAATATACGCCGCAGGCCCTACGCGGAAGCTGTTGCGCTTCTTGATGTTCTTCCCCATAAGGGCGCGAAGCTCCTCAGGAAGGTTGTAAAATCCGCGGCGGCAAATGCTCTGTATCAGAATAAAAACCTTGATGAGGATATGCTGTATATCCGCGAGCTTCTTGTCAACGAAGGTCCGAGGATAAAGAGAATGTGGCTGCGCGGACGCGGGCGGGCGGATATGCTCCTCAAAAGGATGAGCCATATAACCGTTGTGGTGGACGAAATTACAAAGGCGGGGGCGTAAGGTGGGACAGAAAGTTAATCCGAATGGTATTCGGCTGGGGATAAACAAGACCTGGAAATCAAAGTGGTACGTTGACCCGAGGGAGTACGCAAATACCCTGCACGAAGACCTTCGCCTGCGGAAAATTCTTGCCGGCTGCCCGGAAGCCAAAAGCGCTGAAATCGCCGAGGTGGAAATCATTAGGCATCCCCAGAGGATTACCCTCTTGATACATACGGCGCGTCCCGGCGTTATTATCGGAACAAAGGGCGCTACTATAGAAAAAATCGGCGCTACCCTGCAAAAGGCGGCTGGCAAGAAGATTCAGCTTAAAATCAAGGAAATAAAGAGGCCGGAAACCAATGCCCAGCTTATCGCGGAAAACATTGCCCGCCAGCTCAAGGCGAGGTCTTCTTTCCGGCGTACCCTCAAAATGGCGATAAACGGCGCCATGAAGGCGGGCGTTCAGGGTGTTCGCGTGAGGGTGTCGGGGAGGCTCGGCGGCGCGGAAATGTCCCGTACTGAGGGGTACAGGGAAGGCCGTGTTCCTCTGCATACGCTCCGGGCCAATATCGATTACGGTTTTACGGAGGCGTATACAACTTTCGGAGCAATTGGCGTTAAGGTGTGGGTCTTTGCGGGTGAGGTGTTCCGGCGCGATAAAAAAGAGGACGCGGGCGCCCTTGTGCGCAAGCGCAAGGACAAAGAAAAGGATTTTTCGAGGAGTTGATATGTTAAGCCCCAAAAGAACGAAGTACCGCAAACGTATGCGGCAGGTCAAGAAAACCCTTGGCGGCTACGCGACAAGGAACAACAGCCTCGAATTCGGGGAATACGGACTTATCTGTATGGACCCCAAGTGGATTACAAACAGGCAGATTGAGGCGGCCCGTATTGCCATGACGCGCCACATGAAAAGGGGCGGCAAGGTGTGGATACGGATTTTCCCCGATGTGCCCTACACAAAAAAGCCTGCGGAAACCCGCATGGGCAAGGGGAAGGGGAGTCCTGAGTATTGGGTGGCCGCGGTCAAGCCGGGAACGGTGATGTTTGAAATCGCGGGCGTGGCAAAGGAAATTGCGGAGGAGGCCCTGGCTCTCGCGGGAAGCAAACTGCCGGTACGCACGAAGTTTTGCGAACGCAAGGAATAGGGAGAAGGTGATGAAGGATTCTTTCAAGGAACTTACTTTGGCTGAACTTGATGCCAAGCGGAATGAGTTTTCAGAGAAGTATTTTAAACTCCGCTTTGATATGGTTATGGGGCATGTGGAAAATCCCCTGGAGAAACGTGTTTTGCGCCGGAAAATCGCCCGGCTGAATACTCTGATTCACGCGAAATCCGCCAGGTAAGGGCAGGTTTTAGGAGAAGAATGGTGGAAACAACCGGCATGGAAAAGAAGAAGACCGCGAAAAAGGTTCTTACCGGAGAAGTGGTAAGCGACAAGATGCAGAAAACCATTGTGGTGCAAATATCTTCGCGGCAGCTTCACAGGCTGTATAAGAAATATGTGAGCAAGACGAAGAAAATCAAGGCTCACGATGAGGCGGGCGAGGCGCACATTGGCGATACGGTGCGGGTGATTGAGTGCCGGCCCCTTTCCAAAGACAAGCACTGGCGGCTTGTGGAAATTGTGGAACGGGCCAGATAAGAGTAAGAGTTTGGAAAGGTAGGGTGGACGTTATGATTCAGATGAATACGTTCTTGAATGTTGCGGACAACAGCGGCGCCAAAATCGTCCAATGTATCAAGGTTCTTGGCGGCTCCAAGCGCAAGTACGCGGGGGTGGGCGATATTATCGTTGTCGCTGTCAAGGACGCGCTTCCCAATGCCCAGGTCAAGAAGGGCAATGTGGAGAAGGCGGTTATTGTGCGCACGACAAAAGAGTTCCGGCGTCCGGACGGAACCTATATACGCTTTGATGACAATGCCTGTGTTATTATCGATGCGGGGTACAACCCCAAGGGAAAGAGAATTTTCGGGCCTGTCGCGCGGGAGCTACGGGATATCCGAGAGGGCTCTTTTATGAAGATTGTTTCCCTTGCGCCGGAAGTCCTCTAGGAGAATGGGAATGGAAAAAACGAAAACGGTTTTCCGCGTAAAGAAAAATGATGAGGTCAAGGTAATTGCCGGAAAGGAAAAGGGCAAGAGCGGGCGGGTTCTGCGGGTTGACCAGGAGAAGGCTCGCGTTCTTGTTGAGGGCGTAAACCTTGTCAAAAAGGCCCTCAAAAAGAAAAAGCAGAACGACCGCGGCGGAATTGCCGAGGTTGAGGCAGCTTTGCATATTTCCAATGTCAAGATTGTGTGCAGGAAGTGCGGGCCTGTGAGGACGGGATATAAACTTGAGAACGGCAAAAAAGTCCGGTTCTGCAAAAAGTGTGGAGAGGTTGTATAGATGGCAGAGCAAACATACGAACCGAGGCTGCGGAAGCTCTACAGGGAAAAGACCGCCCCGGAACTGAAAACGGAATTTTCCTACACGTCGTCCATGCAGATTCCCCGGCTCGAGAAAATTATTGTGAGCATGGGAGTGGGAGAGGCTGTAAGCAACAAGAAGTTTCTTGAGTCGGCTGTAGCGGAGGTTACGCAGATTACGGGGCAGAAGGCGATAAAAACCCGTGCCCGGAAGTCTATAGCGAATTTCAAAATCCGCGAGGGGCAGGAAATCGGCGTAAAGGTAACGCTGCGGGGTGTGCGTATGTACGAGTTTTTTGACAGGCTCGTTAACGTGGCTCTGCCGCGGGTAAAGGACTTTCGTGGCGTAAACGGCAACGCCTTTGACGGCCACGGAAATTTTTCTCTGGGGATTACCGAGCAAATTATTTTTCCCGAAATAGACTACGACAAGATTGAGCAGGTTACGGGGATGAACATTGTCATTGTTACCACGGCAAAAACCGATGCGGAAGCGAAAAGTCTTCTCGCCCGGCTTGGAATGCCGTTCAGAAAATAAAGGGTGAGGATTCGATGGCAAGAAAAGCGATGATTGTAAAGGCTGAGAGAAAGCCCAAGTTCAGCACGAGAAGAGTAAACCGCTGCAAACTGTGTGGAAGACCGCGCGGGTATATCAGGAAGTTTCAGATGTGCAGGTTGTGTTTTAGAAAGTTTGCGAGTGAGGGGTTAATCCCCGGAATTACGAAATCTAGCTGGTAGGGAGGGGAGAATATGAGCTGTTCCGATCCCATTGCGGATATGTTGACAAAAATACGCAACGCGAGCATGGCTCGTTTTGAGAAGGTGGATATTGCTACGTCTCGGCTTAAGCTGGAGATAGTCAAAATTCTCAAGAACGAGGGCTACGTGAAGAATTTCAAAAAGATTAATCAGGATAACCTGAACTATATCCGTGTCTTTTTGAAGTACGACGATGCGCAGAATCCCATTATTCACGGGTTAAAGAAGATTTCGACTCCGGGCCGGCGGGTGTATTCCGGCTACAAGGGTATGCCGAGGATTTTTAACGGATACGGCACGCTTATTATTTCGACCTCCGCGGGAGTTACCACGGGGAAAAAGGCCTTTGAAAAAAAGGTCGGCGGCGAGCTAATTTGTTCGGTTTGGTAAGGGGTAAGAGATGTCGCGCATAGGAAGAATGCCGGTTCTGATTCCGCAGGGGGTCAAGGTTGAGATGGTTTCCCGGATTTTGTCCGTTGAGGGCCCCAAGGGAAAACTCAGCCAGATGATTCACCCGGATGTAGAAATCAAAGTTGAAAACAGTACGGGAATCGTTACCCGCAAGAACGACCTCAAGAGAACCCGCGCCATGCACGGGCTGTACCGGAAACTTTTTGATAATATGGTCGTGGGTGTTACCAAGGGCTTTCAGAAGGCCCTTATCATAAACGGCGTTGGGTACAGGGCGGAAATTCAGGGAAAGAGTCTTCTTTTAAGTTTGGGTTTTTCCAATGTTGTGGAATATCCCATTCCCGAAGGGCTCAAAATTGAATGTGAATCCCAGAGCAAGGTAATTGTCAGCGGCATCAACAAGGAGAGGGTGGGGCAGGTGGCCTCGGACATCCGCTCCATACGTCCGCCTGAGCCCTATAAAGGCAAGGGCATAAAGTACGAAACCGAAACCATACGGCGGAAAGTCGGCAAGACTGGAGTGAAGTAAGTTATGAACAGGATTGAACTGAAAAACGCGCAGAAGGCGCGCAGAAAACTCAGGGTACGCAAAAAAATCTACGGAACTCAAGGCCGGCCCCGCTTGACGGTTTTCCGCAGCAACAAGCATACCTATATTCAGGTTATTGACGATACCACGGGCCGCACCCTCGTAGCGGCTTCCAACCTGGAGAAGGAGCTTTCTGCCGTAAAAAACACTGTGGCCGATGCGGAGAAAATCGGTATTGCCGCAGGGGAAAGGCTCAAGAAGGTGAATATTCAGAAGGTCGTTTTTGACAGAAACGGGTACCTGTATCACGGGATTGTCAAGGCTGTTGCCGACGGCGCGCGCAAGGCGGGGATTGAATTTTAGGGGGATATGGTGCAGTACGAAAGAGCAGAAAAGAGCAAGGAATTCGCGGAAAAGCTGATTAGCCTGAACCGCGTTGCCAAAGTCGTCAAGGGCGGACGCAGGTTTTCCTTTTCCGCCCTTGTTGTTGTAGGCGACAGAAACGGTAAAGTGGGCTACGGTTTTGGAAAGGCGAACGATGTGTCCGAGGCTATCCGCAAGGGTGTAGACAAGGCCAAGAGGAATTTCGTAACAATCCCCCGCAAGAAGGAAACTCTGCCGCATCAGTATATCGGGCGTTTCAAGAGCGCCAAGGTTATTTTGAAGCCCGCCGCACCGGGAACAGGCGTTATTGCGGGGGGGGCTGTGCGCGCTATTATGGAAGTTGGCGGCATAAGCGATATTCTCGCAAAGTCCATGGGTTCACGGAATCCCATTAACACGGTGAAGGCTGTTTTTGACGGCATAAAACACATGCTGGACGCGAAGGCTACAGCAAAGAACAGGGGAAAATCCCTTGTGGATTTGTGGGGTTGAATATGGCAGAGAAAATTGAGATTCGCTTGATTCGCAGCGTAATTGGCGGTAAACCGGCCCAGAGAAAAACTGTACAGGCCCTGGGCCTGAGAAAAATCAATTCCACGGTTGTCCAAAAAGACAATCCTGCTATCCGGGGCATGGTGAGGACAGTAAGCCACCTGGTGGAAGTGAGGGAGATAAACTAGGCATGGAAAATTCCCAGAGTTTTATAATCAAGCCGCCCAAAGGCGCCAAGAAAAAACGCAAAATCGTGGGCCGGGGTTCGGGGACGCGGCTGCAGAAAACCGCGGGACGCGGTAACAAGGGCCAGAACTCCCGCGCGGGCGGGGGGGTGCGTCCGGGTTTTGAGGGCGGACAGATGCCCCTGTACAGGAGAATCGCCCGCAGGGGATTTTCCAACGAACCTTTCAAAATTGTAAACGTGCCTGTGAACCTTGGGGCTATAGACGCGAAATACGCTGACGGCGAAACCGTGAGTCTTGAAACCCTGCAAGAAAAGCGCCTTATCAAGAAGCGCGATACCGATGTGAAGATTTTAAGCAGGGGTGAAATCACAAAGAAGCTCTCTTTTAAGGTTGAGAAGCTCTCCGCTGCCGCCAAAGAAAAAATTGAAAAGGCGGGCGGGTCCGTCATAACGGAAAAAGCACAGGAATCAAAGGAATAGGTACGACTTAATGGCTGGTAACGTTTTAATCGACATTTTCCGCATAAAAGACCTGCGAAGCAGAATTGTTTTTACCCTGACTATGCTGGTGATTTTCCGCTTTGGCGCGACTTTGCCTATGCCGGGGATAAACGTGAACGCCCTGAAACTCTACTACGTTACGCAGGAATCAACCGGCGGGCTTATTTCGCTTACCGATTATCTTGATTTTTTTGCGGGCGGAGCTTTCAAAAACGCTTCCATTATGCTTTTGGGTATTATGCCCTATATCTCCATGTCCATTATCATGCAGCTTCTGCTTTTGGTTTTTCCTTCGCTGAAAAAACTTTCGGAGGAGGAAGGCGGACGCAAGAAGATTCACAGGTACACGCGCTACGGCACTGTGGTTGTCTGCCTTATCCAGACTTTTACCGCTGCCCTGAGTATAGCGAACGGTATTCCCAACGCGCTTACCCTGTCCAAGATGGTGTACATTCCCCTTGCCATGCTGACGGCGACAACGGGAACGCTTTTTCTTATGTGGATGGGTGAGCAGATTTCCCAGCGCGGGGTGGGGAACGGCATTTCCCTTATTATATATGCGGGTATTGTGGCGCGGCTTCCCGATGCCCTGTGGAGCCTCTTAAAGCGTATACAGACGCGGGACCTTAATCCTGTTTTTGTTCTGGTTGTTTTCCTGATGTTTGTTGTGGTGATTGCCCTTGTTGTGCTGGAACAGCAGGGGCAGAGGAAAATAGCTGTCCACTACGCGAAACGTGTTGTGGGCAGAAAGATGTACGGCGGCGGGCCGAACACTTTTATTCCTTTTAAAATTAACCCGTCGGGGGTTATTCCCGTTATTTTCGCAAACTCTGTTCTGGGTTTTCCCCTGCAAATGGCGGGGAGTTTAGGTATACAATTTAAATGGCTTTCGGACTTTGCCTACTGGTTCCGGCCTTCGGGGGTTCCGTACATGATTGTCTCAACCCTGCTTATTATCTTTTTTGCGTATTTTTATACGCAGGTGTCCTTAAACCCTGTGGAGATTTCCCGGCAAATCCGCGAAAACGGCGGTTCCATTCCGGGTATTCGGTCCGAAAAGATGGAGGAATACTTTACTAAAGTGCTTAACCGGATTATACTGCCGGGGTCGCTTTTCCTGGCGGCCATTGCGGTAATTCCGACTGTGATACAAACGACGTTTAATTTTCCGTCGGATTTGGCCTACCTTATGGGGGGGACGAGTCTCCTTATTATGGTGGGAGTCAACCTTGATACCATGTCGCAGATTGAGGGGCACCTGAAAATGCACCACCATGAGGGCCTGGTAAAGCGCGGAAAAATCCGTTCGAGAAATTTGTGAGAGTAAAACGAGGGAAAAAATGAAAGTACGGGTAAGTGTGAAACCGATTTGTGATAAGTGTAAAATTATCAAACGGCGCGGCGTTTTGCGGATTGTGTGCATCAATCCCAAGCACAAGCAGAGACAGAGGTAGGAGGATTTCATGGCGCGTATTGCTGGCGTTGACCTTCCAAACAAGCATTTGGATATTGCGCTGACGTATATTTTCGGAATTGGCCGTTCGGCGGCCCGCAAGATTTGCGAGACAACAAAGATTGACCCCTACAAGAGGGCGAACGATTTAACGGGCGAGGAAATCAACGAGCTGCGCACCGTTATTGAAAACGAGTACAAGGTGGAGGGCCGCCTGAGGACGGAGGTCTCCCTGAACATAAAGCGTCTTATGGACATTGGATGTTACCGCGGCCTGCGCCATAGGCGGGGGCTGCCTGTACGGGGGCAAAGAACGCGGACAAACGCACGTACGCGCAAGGGCAAGAAGAAGACTGTTGCTGGAAAGAAGAAGGCTGTTTAAGGGCTGTGGAGGACTAAAAATTGGCGAAAGTAAAGAAGAAGAAAGAAAAAAAGACGGTACACGAAGGGAATGTGTATATTCAGGCGACTTTCAATAATACGATTGTTACGATAACGGATATTAACGGAAACGCCGTTTCCTGGGCGAGCGCCGGCGGGCTTAACTTTCGGGGGGCGAAGAAATCGACTCCCTTTGCGGCGCAGACAACGGCGGAAACGGCCGCCCAGAAGGCGATGGACTACGGCCTGCGGGAAGTTCATGTGTTTGTAAAGGGGCCGGGAGTGGGCCGCGAATCCGCGGTGCGCTCTCTTGGCGCTTTGGGGCTGAAGGTAAAATCCATACGGGATGTTACTCCTATTCCCCATAACGGGTGCAGGCCGCGCAAGACGAGAAGAGTGTAAGGGAGAGGCGAATAATGGCGAGATATACGGGGCCGCAGTGCCGTTTGTGCAGGGCCGAAGGCAGCAAACTGTTTTTGAAGGGCGAGAGGTGTTTTTCTGACCACTGTTCGGTTACAAAGAAGCGTCCGGCTCCGGGAAAGGGCCTGCGAAGCCGCCAGGGGAAAAGGTCTGACTATGGCTTGCAGCTGCGGGAAAAGCAGAAGATGAAGAGAATCTATTGTATGCTGGAGAAGCAGTTCAAGATTACCTTCCAGAAAGCCGCGAGGATGCCGGGCAGAACGGGCGATTCTTTTATTAGTCTTTTGGAAAAGAGGCTCGATAATGTTATCTACCGTTTGCGTTTTGCGGCCTCACGGAAGCAGGCGCGGCAGCTTGTTTCGCATGGGCATATTCTGGTAAACGGAAAGAGGGTGAACATTCCCTCCTACCAATTAAAGATAGGCGACAAGGTGGAACTGGGTGAAAAGGCGAAGAAGCTCCTCTTTGTCAAGGAGAGCATGAAAGAGTACACCCGTTCCGGGGTTGCTCCCTGGCTTGAGGTAAATCCTGATGAGCTTGTCGGGTACTTTCGGGCTATTCCCCGCAGGAACGATGTTGCGGACCTTGCGGATATTAAGGAGCAGCTTGTCGTCGAGTTCTATTCTAAGTAAGGAGCGTACATGGCACGCAAAAACCTTCTCAAAGGGTTTAAACGCCCTAAGGGTATTACATTTGAACACGCGGAAGTAAGTCCGACGTTTGGGAAATTTATTGCCTATCCCTTTGAACGCGGCTTTGGCACTACTATAGGAAATACGCTCCGGCGTATTCTTTTGTCTTCGATTCAGGGCTACGCTGTTACGGCGGTGAGGATAACTTCGTATGACAAAGAGGGTACGGCGCACGTTTTGTCCAGCGAGTATGAGTCCATACCGGGAGTTGTGGAGGACACGCCGGATATTATCAATAACCTGAAACTTTTGCAGCTCAGGCTTGAAGACGGGGCTGACCAGAAGACGCTCCTCCTTGAGGTAAAGGGCAAGGCCGATGTGAAGGGTCTTGATTTGGAAATTGATGATTCTATCCGCGTTTTTAACAAGAATCTGCATATCGCTACGACTATGGATGACGCCAAGTTTGACCTTGAACTGCAGATTGACCTGGGGCGGGGGTATATTCCGGCGGAGACAAACGATAAGTACGTTGAGATTATCGGTACTATTCCCATTGACGCGGTTTTCTCCCCGATTAAAAAGGTAAAACATACGGTTGAAGATACGCGCGTTGGGCAGAGGTCGGATTACGATAAGCTCACCATGGAAATCTGGACTGACGGTTCGATAAGTCCTGAGGATGCTCTTGCGGAGGCGGCGAAAATCGCCAAAGACCATTTTACGATTTTTATCAACTTTGACGAGGATGGCCTCGAATCCGAGAGGGATATTGACGAGGACGAGGAGAACGTGCGCAAGCTGCTTGAAACAAAGGTTGAGGAGCTTGAGCTTTCGGTGAGGTCGAGTAATTGTCTGAAAAACATCAATATTACAACCATCGGCGACCTTACCGTGCGGGAGGAAGATGAGCTTGCGAAGGTGCGCAATTTTGGGAAGAAGTCTCTCGTTGAAATAAAGGAAAAGCTCCAGGAATGGAACTTGAGTTTGGGTATGACTGATTACGGCGCTTTGAAGAAGGCGCTGAAGACTGTAAAAAAGAAGAAGGAAGAAGCTAGTGAAGCATAGAATTGGTTTTAATGCTCTGGGCAGGCGTTCGGCGCACAGGAAAGCTCTTCTGCGCAATATGGTTATTTCCCTTTTCCGGTATGAGAGGATTAAGACCACGAAGGCGAAGGCGAAGGCTGTGCGCACGGCTGCGGAGAAGCTGGTAACGCGGGCAAAGGAGGATTCTGTTCATAACAGGAGAATCGCGGCCCGGCGTATTCACGATAAGGCTGTTCTTGCGAAGCTGTTTACGGAGATAGGCCCGCGCTACGTGGCAAGACCGGGCGGCTATACGCGGATTTTGAAGCTGGGTTTCCGCGAGGGAGACGGCAGCGAGATTGTTCTCCTTGAGCTTGTTGACCGCAAGGTAAAGGAAAAGAAGAAGCCGAAGAAGGCTAAAAAGGCTGCGGAGGAGAAGGCTCCGCAGGAAGCGAAGGCTTAAAATGTATGGGGCGCCAGGCGGCGCCCTTTTTTTATGCCGGCGCGGATTATAGGCTGCGGGGTAATAGGTCTTTGCGCAAGGGATAGAAGCGGAAATCCCGCAGAAAATTGCCGCAAGGCAATTTTTGAGGAATTGGAGCGGATAGCCCGGTTTTTTGCGCAAAGCGCAAAAAATGCGCCCATATTCTTCTTATAACTTGTACTCTTACTGATTTACTTTACGCGGGGAATTTTCTATACTGCATCGTATAGAGGATACATGAACTCCAAGGAGCGCGCCCTGTAATGAGAACTGCCCAAAAATTGTCTTTAAGCCTTCTCGCGGCTGTGGTGATTTTTTGCGTTTTTTCGATTGCCGCGTTTTCGGGTATGTTCAATTATATTGAGAGCACTTTTTACAACAGGAAGGTGGCGGGGGATATTAACCGGTCGCTTGCGAGGGCTGCCTCGGAGATTGGGAGGTTCCATGCCCTGAATCTTGAGCGCTACGGGGCGGCGGTGCGCGGGGAGTGGATTAAGTCGATTTTCCTGCGTAACCAGAGGAGAGAGGATATTCTTGCGAGGACGCGGGCCTTCGGGAAGCTGGAGGAGGACGTGCCTTCGCTGATGTTTATCCGTTTCGTGGACTCAGGTCTGCGTGAGATTCACTATAGTTCGCTTGCAAGCGATGTGCGTAATACTACAAGCCGTTCGATTGAGTATAGTTTTTTTTCCGATGTTGAGGCTGCGGATTTTATTGCCCAGATTGCCCGCTCTGAGAAGAGCCCTTTTGTGGTTTTGAGCCCTGAGGATAATGCGTGTGTGTACGGTTTTAGGATAACGGGCGGGTATGACGCTTTTGCGGGGTACGGGCTTTTTTATGTGTCCCTTGATGGTCTTGAGCGGCATTTGATGCAGGCGGGGGTGATTAATCTTGGGGAGGAGCTTGCGTTAGTGGAGAGTCTGGGTATTCTCCTGCGCGCGGACGTGTCCGGTTCTGAGGACGTGAAGGAGGCTGTTACAGGGTACTGGGCGGGGGCTGCTCAGGCGCGGCCTTCGTTTCAGGGTGAGGGGCGGCGTTACATTTTTTTTGACAGGGTTTTGGGTGATTTTTCGCGTATTGGGATTTTTGCGGCGGACGATGAGTTTGTTCTTAATCCTGTTATGAAGGGGATTCTCCTTTCGTCTGTTTTTTTTACGGCTTTTCTTGTTGTTTTTCTTGTTTTGAGTATCAGGCAGGATTCTTCGGTTGTTCTTTTTGAGAGGATTAAGAAGTTCCAGATGAATCTTCTGCGGGAGTATCTTGAGCGCAAAGAGGAGATTGACTGGAGTAAATGGCAGTCGGAGCTTGAAGTAAGGCGCGATGATGTTCGTTCTGAGTTAAAGCGGGGCCTCCGGCTTAAAAAGGCGGAGGTGGAGAAGTTCGATGCTCTTGTTGACAAGAGCTGGGATGAGATTATTGCGGTTCTTGTTTCGCGGCGGGAGGAGAAGAGGGTCTCTCCTGATTTGGGAAAGATTGAGGCTCTTATCGAGAAGGCTCTTGCGAATATGCAGGCTTTGGGCGGGGGGAAAAAGCTGGCCTCTTCTCCGGCGAGGCTTTCCCGCGCGAGGCCGGGGGATGATGGGCTTCCTGCCGCGTCTTTGGCTCAGGTGAGCCTTGATGCTTTCTCTGATGAGGCGGAGGACGTGGAGGAGATTGGCGATGCTGAGGAGCTTGAGTCTCTTGAAGAGTTGTCCGATGGAGAGGACGCGGAAGCGGCAGCGGAGGCTAGCGATGATGAGCCTTCCGGCGGAGATGATGCGGACGATGCAGAAGACGTGGAGGCTGTGGATGAGGCCGAGGAGGCCGAGGATGCGGATGATGTAGACGACGTGGAGGACGCGGAAGCGGCGGATGAGGCTAGCGATGATGAGCCTTCCGGCGAAGATGAGGCGGACGATGCAGAAGACGTGGAGGCTGTGGATGAGGTCGAGGAGGCCGAGGATGCGGATGATGTAGACGACGTGGAGGACGCGGAAGCGGCAGCGGAGGATAGCGATGATGAGCCTTCCGGCGAAGGTGAGGCGGACGATGTAGAAGTTGTTGATGCGGCTGTTGACGGTGAGGGTGAGAGAGACGAGGCGGGAGAGGCGGGGGCTTCCGGTGAGGTTGAGGATGCGGCCCGTGTTCTTGAAGCGGCTGATGGGGATGATGAAGATTCGGGTGAGGCTTTTCTTGAAGACCTGGCGTTCCGGCCTGCTGTTTTTTCGGGGGACGCTTACGCGAGCTTGATGGCGGCGAGCGGCACTGTTCCTTCCGCGGGTGAGGCTGTTTTGGGTATTCTGGAGCTTGGCGAAGATGAGGGGAATTGTGTTATTTTTCCCCTGGGGGGGGCGGAAGAGGAGGCTGAGAAAGCGGGAGGGGCTTTACGGGTTTCCGCCGGAGAGAGTTCCGCGGAGACGGTGGATGGGGAGCGGGAGAATGGGGTTTTTGGCGAAGTGAGTCCGGGTATTGATGAGATTTGGGGCGGGAGGGACTCAGGCGTTGACTTTCTCCTTATGGGGGGCGTTTCGGCTGAGGAGAGGGTTGAGGTTTTCGCGGAAGAAAGCGTTATGGATAAGAGCCTTGTATCTTCGGATGGGTATTTTCAGTACGATTTCTTTTTGAAAAGGTTCCACTCCGGCGGGGTGGGCGTTATAAAATCCCTTGTTACGGTGTCGCGGGCTTTTGGTTTGTCTCCGGCGGCTGCCCTTCTCCGGCCCCGTGAGGGCGTTTATGAGATTGCCTATACCCTGGGGCTTGGCGCTGAAGGCGGGGGGAAGCGTACTGTGCCTGTGCCGTCCCTCTTTGAGGAGAGGCAGAAGGGAGGGGGCAATGCTATTCTCCTGAAAAAGCCTTTGCGGGAGATACGGGAATTCGCGGAGCTTGCGACTTCGGGCTGGTTTGCCTCTTCGGCTGCGTTTGCCTCTTCGTATATGCCGCTTTTTGTTCCGGTAGTATGGGAGGGGGGGAGGAGCTTTCTCGTTGTGGGTCTGGATGGGGGGAGGCTGCCCGGCGCCCAGGACGTGCGGGGGATTTTGCTGGGGCTTGGCGGGTGAGGCCGGGGCGAGGGCTTTGTGGGCTTCGCGCCGGGGCTGCGCACTGCCTTAGCGTATGTAGTTGAGGCTTCGCGCCTGCTCCATAAGAAGGGTTCTGTTTTTCTCCAGAGTTTCTATGTCGCCCTCAATTTCCTTGCCGGGGGTTTGGGCGAGATATTTTTTAAGCATTTTGATTTGGCTGTCCACGAGGAGTATGGCTGTGTAATACTGCCGGGAGTTTACAAGCCCGGACAGTTCTTTGAGGATAAAGCCTGTGTTTTGCAGCACTGTGTACTTGCTTACTTTTGCGTCTATGGCCGCCTCGTACTCGCTGTAGTCATCGGTGTAGGTGATGCTTAGGGGAAAGGTTTTATATTTTGTTTTTTTGTCCCGCCAGGAATAATACTCAACGCTGCAAAAGCCTATGGGTACGGTTCTTCCCTGCACGACTGTTCTGAAATACAGGTCGGAGGCGGCTGTGTTTTCCGGCCCTATGCTGAGGTAGTGCAAAAAGATTTTGTGTTCGTCTTGATCCATGCTTTTGAGTTCGTGCTGTGTGGTGTGGGTGTAGTACGAGCTTACGGGGCGAAAGCCGCTTACGGGGTACCATGCGGGGCGGTAGTCGTAGCGGGCCTCGTGTATCCACGGCATGAGTGAAACGTTGATTTTGATGTCTTTCACTGTGGGGTAGGAGAACCTCTTGTAATCGTCCCAGAGTTTGGATTCAAGCTGCGGGGGCCCGTCTACATAGTAGGAGTTTCCTCCTACGTTTTTCAGGGACTGGTTCATGACGGCCCACGCGGGAACCTCTCCGTAGCCAAAATAGGAGAAGCTGATGTTGTTCTGCGATTGCAGCTTCATGAGAAAGTCAAAGTATTCGCGTTCGCGGTTTATGGTGTTACTTTTCATTAAATCCGAATCGGTAATCCATACGAAGCGGGTGTTGTAACTGTTTTGGATGCTCTCCAGTGCGGCGAAAGAATCATGCAGGATAGAGTCCATGGCATACACTTTTTTTGTATTCTGTATTTGGCTTAAGGCGGTTTCAATGGAGGCTGCGGAGGTTATGCGGATAATTTCTTTTGTTATGGGGTTAAAGATTCCCAGAAGGGCGCCGGACTTTTGCTCTGTGCGTATTTGTGTGATTGCCGCCGTAAAAGCTGTTTTCCACTCGGGCCGCAGGAGAATCTGCGGGTTGTGAATAAAGAGAATGTAGTTTCCCTCTGTGCGGGTGAAGAAGTTTTGGCTGTTTACGTTAAGGCCGATAAGAAGGTTAAAGCTGCCTCCTATACTGAGGGCTTTTTCTTTTTCGAGTTTTACGGCGATGGTGAGCTCTTCGGTTTTGCTTGAGTCGTAGGGGAAGGGATAATCGTTAATGTATTCGTAGGCGTCTACTTTTG
>JAITGB010000148.1 GCA_031280945.1 Spirochaetales bacterium | reverse complement strand
TACGGACAAAACTCACAACGCCGCGACATACGCCGCCGCCTCGCGGATTTTACAGGCGGCTCAGGAGCCGTCAAGCGGAGAATACTCAAAGCCCTCGCGCAGGGTTCACCTCTGCCTCTCGTATAAAGAGGCGGCGGTAATAACGCGCAAGGGATAGTAGCGGAAATCCCGCAGAAACCGCGAAGCGGTTTTGAGGAATTGGAGCGGATAGCCCGGTTTTTTGCGCCAGCAAAAAATGCGCCCTGATTTTTCTCATCTCTCCTCATCTTCCTTTGCTTGAATTTTCCGCGAAAAAGAGGCATTATATTCATAGTATGCCAATCAAGATTCCTACAGCGCTCCCCGCGTTCAACGCCCTGCGGGAAGAAAATGTTTTTGTGATTCCTGTGGAGAAGGCGGACCATCAGGATATTAGGCCGCTCAAGGTGGCCATTGCGAATCTTATGCCGACAACTGTGGAGACGGAGATTCAGCTTTTGCGGCTTTTGGGCAATAGTCCTTTGCAGGTGGATGTTACGCTTCTGCGCATGGACAGCCACTCCTCGCGTAATGCGCCGCCGGGACATCTGGAAAAGTTTTACGCGCCTTCGCAGAAGATTACGCGGGAGCGTTTTGACGGGCTCATTATTACGGGGGCTCCGGTTGAGAGTCTGCCTTTTGAGGATGTGGATTACTGGGACGAGCTCGCGGCGGTGATTGATTATTCGGCGCGTAACGTATGGTCTACTTTGCATATTTGCTGGGGCGCTCAGGCGGGGCTCTACAGGCGCTACGGCATTCCCAAAAAGCCTTTGGAGAAAAAACTTTTCGGGATTTTTCCGCACAAGATGAAAGGGAAGTATACAACTCTTTTTCGGGGTTTTGACGATGAGTTTCTCGCGCCCCAGTCGCGGCACACGGCGAGCGACAGGGACGCCATTAGCCGCGAGAAGTCTCTTGTGATTCAGTCGGAGACTGCTGAGGCGGGAGTTTTTATTGCGACTGCGCGGGAGGGGCGGGAGATTTACGTTACGGGCCATCTTGAGTATGACCCTCTTACTCTTGACAGGGAATACAGGCGGGACAGGGACAAGGGGCTTTCGATAGATATTCCGAAAAATTATTACCCTGAGGATAACCCCGAGCGTTCTCCTGTTGTGCGCTGGAGGGCGCACGCGCACCTGTTTTTTTCCAACTGGCTCAATTATGTGTATCAGGAGACTCCGTACAATCTGGAAGAGCTTGCGTAAAGACGCCGCGCCGCGGGTTTTTCCTTAAAATCATGTACGAAGCTGATACCTAAGGAGGTATATATGAAAGATTTGAAGGGTACGAAGACGGAAAAAAATCTCCAGACTGCTTTTTCTGGAGAGTCGCAGGCACGGAGCAAGTACAGCTACTACGCTTCGGCTGCGAGCAAGGAGGGCTACTCCCAGATTGCCGCGATTTTTCAGGAGACAGCGGACAACGAGAAGGAACACGCGAAAATCTGGTTTAAGCTCCTCCACGGGGGGAAACTTCCCGAAACTGTGGAAAATCTCAAAGACGCGGCGGCGGGTGAGAACTACGAGTGGACGGATATGTACGCGGGGTTCGCGAAAGAGGCGCGGGCGGAGGGGTTTGACCACATTGCGAGCCTTTTTGAGATGGTTGCGGCAATCGAGAAGGAACACGAGGAGCGCTACCGCAAACTCATTGCCAACATTGAGGGGGGGCTTGTCTTCTCCCGCAGCGGGGACGTGATTTGGCAGTGCAGAAACTGCGGGCATATTGTCATCGGCAAAAAGAGTCCTGAGGTTTGTCCTGTGTGCGCCCATTCCAGGTCATACTTTCAGATAAAGCCGGAAAACTACTAAGCCTGTTTAATGAAAGAAAAGGCTCTCATCGCCATGAGCGGCGGAGTTGACAGCTCCGTCGCGGCGTTTCTTGCAAAGGAGAGCGGTTTTGACTGCGCGGGCGTTACCCTAAAACTTTTCGACAGCGAGGATTTAGGGAAGAGCCGCGAGAAGAGCTGCTGTTCGCTTGCGGACACCCAGGACGCCCGCGAGGCTGCGCGCAAAATCGGTATTCCTTTTTTTGTGTACAATTTTTCAGAGGTTTTCCGCGAGCGTGTTATGCGGCGTTTCGCGCAATCCTATCTTGCGGGCCTCACCCCAAATCCCTGTATAGACTGTAACCGTTTTGTGAAATGGGGGGCTCTTCTGCAGCGGGCAGAACTTCTTGATTTCCGCTATATTGTAACGGGCCACTACGCGAAAATCCAGAAGAACGGGCCGGAGGGGCGGTTTCTCCTCAAAAAGGGGGAGGATGCGGAAAAGGACCAGAGCTATGTTCTTTACGCCATGAAGCAGGAGGAGCTTGCGCATACTCTTTTTCCCCTGGGTGAGATGCGAAAGAGCGAAACCCGCGCTCTAGCGGAGGCCAGGGGGTTTTCCAATGCGCGCAAGAAGGATAGTCAGGACATTTGCTTTGTGCCCGGCGGCGACTACGGGGCTTTTATCGAAAACTATACGGGAAGGCTCTGCGAAAAGGGGCCCATTCTCAACACGAAGGGCGAGGTTTTGGGTGAACACAGGGGGGCTCTTCGCTACACCGTGGGACAGAGGCGGGGGCGTGGGGTTTCGGGGGCAAAGCCTTTTTACGTTACCTCTACGTGCGTGGAAACAAATACTGTTTTTTTGGGCGAAGAGGGGGAGTTATACTCAAAGGGGCTTTTCGCGCGGGACATAAACATTATTCCCTTCAGGAGGCTTGATGCGCCGCTTCGCGTACGGGCGAAAATCCGTTACCGCCAAAAGGAACAGTGGGCGACTGTGGAACAAACAGGTGAAGATGAGTTTCATCTTGAGTTTGAGGAGGCCCAGAGGGCTGTTACGCGGGGGCAGGCTGTTGTTCTCTACGATGGGGATGTTGTTGTGGGCGGGGGAACTATTGCGGGGACTTTGACAGGAGAGTTGGTATGAAAAACAGGGTTTGGTTAATAACCGGAGCGAGCAAGGGGCTGGGATTTGCCTTTACCCAAAAGGCTCTTGAATGCGGCGATACTGTCATTGCCTTGTCAAGGACACAGGCCAACCTTGCACATATCGATAAAAAATACAGCGGGCAGTTACTGTATATAAAAACAGATGTCTCGCTCCGGCAGAATGTTTTTGATGCCGTGAAGACGGGGTTTGAGCATTTTGGGAAAATAGATATTGTTGTAAATAATGCGGGTATAATGGTTACGGGCATGGTTGAGGAATTAGGAGAAGAGGATATTATGAATACCCTGAACGTAAATTTTCTGGGTTCACTGTGGGTTATTCAGGCTGTTATGCCCTATCTGCGCGGCCAAAAGCAGGGAAAAATACTGCAAATAACGAGTATCGGGGGCCTCTTGTCGGGGGCGTCGGCAGGCTTGTACAGCGCAAGCAAATTTGCGCTTGAGGGTTTATGCGAGGCATTGGCGCAGGAAGCGGCCTATTTTGGAATCAAGGTTGTTATTGTTGAGCCGGGCGGATATTGGACAAATCTTTATCTGGATATGGGCTACTCAAAGCCTATAGATGATTACAACAAAGTCCGGGAGGTTCTGGAGAAGCTCTATGCGGAGGGTTCTATCGACAGCGCTCCTGAAACCGCGGCGGAGGCTTTGTTAAAAATAGCCGGACTTGAAAACCCGCCTTTACGGATAATTTTGGGAAGTAAAATACTTGATATTGCAATGAATAATTATGAGGAGAAGCTGCAAACAATGAAGCGGCATGAGGCCATAAGCAGGAGTGCCGAAAAAGCAGCGCCCATGCCTGAGGGGTATGGGGCTTAAAATTACATGGAATGGCAGGAAAAATACTTAACCATGTTGACCTGACAGGTTTATAATATAGCCATGAAAACATTACAATCGGTAGAGGCAAAAACGCATTTCTCTTCCCTACTGAGGGATGTTG
>JAITGB010000070.1 GCA_031280945.1 Spirochaetales bacterium | reverse complement strand
TACCTGACGAGCGCGGCTCTTAACTTCGGGAATGTAGTTGCTGCCCAATGCCTCTATGAGAACATCGAGAATATCAGGCGCCTTTATGCCATCCGCCCCCTTGGCAATCTTCTCCATGGCAATCAAAGTAGAATTGGCAAAATTGTCATCGGGAGCTTTTTTGACGTTTTCGTGGTGCAGAAGCCAGCTAAGACGGGTCATAACCGCGCCGTTCTCGTCCTTGCCGATTTTCCCCAGAGCATAAGCCGCCTCCGCGAGAACCATGGGTTCCTTTTCAAGGGCAAGTACGTCCAAAAGAAGGAGCTGGGACTTTTTGCCGCCAACAGAGCCAAGAAGTTCGCAGGCTTCCCGGCGTATCGTATTGAAATTCCTGAGGTTTCCCCCCTGTTCCTGGGGTTTTGAAAGGGTTTCCAGAACGGTCATGGCGGCGGCGTCGTCCTCGGTAATGCGGCCCTCGTCCACCATATTCCTGAGGTTTTGCAGGGCCATGGAACGGATTTCCCAGTCGTTGGAATTCGCCTGCCGGCCTATAATCTGGAGTTCAATTTTTTGGTTAAGGTAGCGTTCCTCAATCGTCTGTGTGCGGTCCTGCGCGCTCAGGGAAAGAGCGGGAAATACAAGAGCCGCCGCAAGAATTACAAAAATCATTTTTTTGACAGTCATTCTATCCGTCTCCTTAATAAAGTATAGAAATTACCATGTACTTATTTTCCACTTATCTTCAACTTTTTCAAGCTGGTAAACCAAGGTTCTGCTCGTGTCGTCCACCATAAAGACCTCCACCCTGCCTACGTCCACATGAACCATATCGTCAAGCCGTACCGAAGCCCGGCTTGGCACGACCACGTAGGTAAAGTAGTCGTTAGCGTCCCTGAGGCGTATATTGTTCCGCACAAGAAGCGGCATACTGTTTATTTCCTGCAGTTTTTTCGCCGAAAGCTCCTTGTCCACAAACTCCTGGGTCAAATACTCCTTCCACCTTCTGTAATTACCTGACGCTATGGTTTTGTTAAGTTCCAGAATAGTCCTGTTTACATCCTCAAGGTCGTGTTTGTACTCTTCCTCGCTCACGATTACCAGGTGCGGGTCCGTCTGAACAGATTCTACTACTACCGGAACCTCAGATTCTGAAGCCGAAGGCTGGCTCCCGCAGGAGAAGAGCGCCGCGCAAAAAAAACATACACAAAACCCAAATATTTTCATACACAATAATGTAGCAAGCCTCAAGGGATTTGTCAATTCCTGGATGAAAATTCTCAAGGGCCCTCATGGTTGTGGCAGTATACAACAGAACCTCACAGAGTGCAAGACACCCTCATTTTACGATAAGAGTTCCCGCGAAACTCCGGGGGTTTCAGGCCGCGCGCGAAGCGCGCGGGCGGGGCGCCGGAGGCGGCCCGGGCCCTGGGCCCTGCATGATTTTGCTATGCAAAATCATGCAGGGTAACAGCGCAAGGGATAGGAGCGGAAATCCCGCAGAAAAATGCCGCAGGCATTTTTTGAGGAATTGCAGCGGATAGCCCGGTTTTTTGATTTTGTGCTAAAAGCACAAAATCAAAAAATGCGCCCAAATTCTTCGTTCGCAAAATCTTCATGGCTTGACCAATGCACGGGGGCTTTGTAGTATTCTGTGCATGACGGCAAACGAACTGCGCGAAAAATATATTAAGTTTTTTCTTTCCAAAAATCACCGCGAGATTTCCGGCAAGTCTTTGGTTCCCGAAAATGACCCGACTGTTCTTTTTACGACTGCGGGTATGCATCCTCTTGTGCCGTATCTTTTGGGCGAGAGGCACCCTGCGGGTGAGAGGCTGGTGGATTTTCAGAAGTGCGTGCGTACGGGCGATATTGATGCGGTGGGCGACCCGAGTCATTTGACTTTTTTTGAGATGCTGGGGAATTGGTCTTTGGGCGATTATTTCAAGAAGGACGCGATTGCCATGAGCTATGAGTTTTTGACTTCCGGCGAGTGGCTGGGGATTGACCCTGAGAGGCTTTCGGTTACGGTTTTCAAGGGGGACGCTGATGTGCCTGCGGACGAGGAGTCGGCTTCTGTGTGGCGGAGCGTGGGGATTCCCGATGAGCGTATTTATTTTTTGCCGCGTGAGGATAACTGGTGGGGGCCTGCGGGTGAGACGGGGCCCTGCGGTCCTGATTCGGAGATGTTCTACGATACGGGGCGGCCAGCTTGCGGCCCTGAGTGCCGGCCTGGGTGTTCCTGCGGAAAGTTTTTTGAAATCTGGAACGATGTCTTTATGGAGTACAACAAGAAGCCTGGCGGGGTGTACGAGAGGCTTGCGCGCAGGTGCGTTGATACGGGTATGGGTATTGAGCGCACGGCTGCGGTTTTGCAGGGTAAGGGCTCGGTGTACGATATTGAGGTTTTTACTCCCATCATCGCGGCCATAGAGAGGGTGTCGGGTCATTCCTACGGCGAGAGTGAGGCTGTGGGGCGTTCTGTGCGCATCATCGCTGACCATGTGCGGGCTTCGGTTTTTATGCTGGGGGACGAGGCGGAAATCCGGCCTTCCAACATTGGGCGGGGTTATATTTTGAGGCGGCTTATCCGCCGCGCGGGGAGGCATGGCCGCAAGCTGGGTAAGGAGGAGGCTTTCCTGCGTTTTCCGGCTGAGGTTGTGATTGGGATGTACGAGAGGTATTATCCTCTTCTTGGCCAGGCGCGGGCCGCGATTCTCGATGAGCTTACCAAAGAGGAGGAGCGTTTTCTTGAAACCCTGAAAAAGGGCGAGCATGAGTTTGAAAAACTTCTTCCGAATCTCCTGAAAAATCCCGGGAAGATTATTCCGGGGCGTCTTGCTTTCCGGCTCTACGATACCTACGGTTTTCCCATAGAGCTTACCGAGGAGCTTGCGGCGGAAAATGGTATGAAGATTGACCGCCCGGGTTTTGATGAGGCTTTTGCAAAACATCAGGAGCTTTCCAAGCAGGGCGCGGAGAAGACTTTCAAGGGCGGGCTTGCGGACAATTCGGAGATGACCACCGCCCTGCATACGGCGACTCATCTTCTCCACAAGGCCCTGCATAGTGTCTTGGGCCCGCACGTGCGGCAGATGGGGAGCAATATTACGCCGGAGCGCCTCCGTTTTGATTTTCCCCACCCCCAGCCCATGACGCGGGAAGAAATCCAAAAGGTCGAAGCTCTGGTGAACGAGCAAATCCGCGCCGACCTTCCTGTAAAAATGGATGTGATGAGCCTTGAGGAGGCGCGCAGGGCCGGGGCTTTTGCCTTTTTTGGAGACCGCTACGAGGAGGAGGT
>JAITGB010000066.1 GCA_031280945.1 Spirochaetales bacterium | reverse complement strand
GCGCAGAATGTTTCTCGTGTTCTCGTAGAGCTTCGCGCCCGATGAGGGAACAGGAGAGGTGGAGCTCAAGGGCTGGAGGTAATCAAGAGTCGCGCCCGCAAAGACTCCCAGATGGCGGAAAACATTAAAGCCCAGAGTAAGCCGCGCCTGGTGAAACTGCGTGGCTGAAGCCTCAAATATATTTTCAGCATCCGATGCGGCCAGACGGTTTTCGGAAAAATGGTCGTCAAAAATCATGCCGCCCAGAAGGTCAAGGTTTACAAAAAAACGGCCAAAGGAAATCTCAAAACCCACTCCGGCGCGCCAGGACAGGAGGCTCTCTTCATCGTCAGGGGGGTCAGAGACTACGCCCCGTAAACCCGTGCTATACCGCGCGCCTGAGCCCAGAAGGGTGTAAAAATGCCGCGAGCCGCTTTTGAGGCCCACGTTGATGAACTTCATGCTGTCGGTCCACAGGAGGGGAGCTGTGATTCCGTTCTTTATGATGTTGACGGCTCCTATGGGGATTGTCTTCTCATCATCGGATATGTTGACAAGGCCCAGTTGCACGCCCTGCCCCGGCCCCTCTCCGCCTATATTCACAAGGCCCGCCTGTACGCCGGCAAAGGCGCGGGCGGAATAGTTTACGAGTCCGGCCTGAAAACCGGAGAAGCCCGCGGCGGTGTAGTTTACAAGCCCCGCCTGCATACCCTGTACCTCCGCTCCGGCGTAATTACCAAAAACCGCTCCCTGAAAGCCGCACAGGGACTCTCCGGCATGGTTAAAAAATCCCGCGCCCTGGAACCCGTAGACAGAACCCCGTACGCTGTTAAAAGCCCCTGCGCCCTGCATACCCTTGAGGCTGGAAGCTGTGTTGAAAATTCCGGCGTACTGAACGCCGCTTAAATCCCCTCCCGTGGTATTGAAAATGCCTGCGTACTGGGCCCCCTTGATGCCGCCGCTTACAATGTTGAAGATTCCTGAAATCTGAAAGCCGCCCCGTACCCCGCCGTCATGTATAAGGCCCAAACCGGAGATGCCTCCAACGGAAAGATTATAGCCTTCGCCCAGAAGAACGCCGAGGAGAAAAACGTTGTCCGCCTTTGCCGTGCCCAGGCCCGGCACAAGCTGAACGCCCACAGGCACGTAGGGGAGCTCTTCGTTTCCGTTCCCCCGCGCCACGGCGGGCGAGGATGCGAAAAACTCAAAATCCGCGCGCGAGACAGTGCGCCTCATTCCTTCGGCGAGGGATACCTCCGCGCGGAAGACCTTACCCTCCGTTTGCAGGGTAATTCTGTACACGCCGCCTTCGAGCCCCAATTCCACGGGCCGGGAGCCTGACTTTGTAATTTCCGCTATGAGGTGGTCGGCCTTGTCCCTTATGGAAAGCCTCCCCTCGACATCGGGCCCCAGAATGAGCCCCGCTGAGGTTTCCCGTATATCCGTAAGAACAACGTCCCCTGTGCCGTTTACCTGAATGTCGTAGCTGGGGTGCTGCGCCCCGTAGCGCGAGGTTTCGGTCTTTGCGAGGGTTTCGCTGTAGGCGAAGCGGTAGAGTTCATTCAGCGTAACCCTTCCGTCCCCCACGGTGTCAGCCGCGCCCCGCAGTCCCGTAAGAAGGCTGTGGGTAAAGTACGAGCTGCGTATGCGGTCTGATTCCTGCGAGCTTTCCTCGGCGGAGCTTGAGGTGAGAAAGGCGTAGCCCTCCGCGGAAACCGAGCTGTCGATAAGAAAGGGTTTTGTTTTAGAGCCTCCCTTGGCGCGGGTAAAGGCTCCCGAAGAGCAGGAGTCCAGAATAACGATGCGCATATCCGAAGGAACAGTGTTTACCCTTTCCCTGAGCTGCCTGTAGCTGTAGCGCTCCGAATCAAGGAGAAGCCCCTCCTCGTCCGAATGGCCCGAATAATAAAAGATGATTTCCGTTCTCTTGTGAACCTTTTTCGCGCGGCTCACCTCTTCGCGTAGTTCATCTATGCGCCGTGTAAGAGCCTCCGCGGAGGGGTCAAGGAGGAGAACGCTGTCCCCGCCCGCTATGCCTCCCATCTGCGCAAATACCGAGGCAAGGGCCTGGGCATCGCTTGCCGCGTAGCGCAGGACAGCTCTCCCGGCTCCTCCCCTGTTTGAACCAATAAAAAGGCCGAATCTCCGCGTTGAACTCTCAAGTGACTTGGCATCTGCACACGCCGTGTGCGGAAAAGCGGCTGAAACCGCAAAAATACAGGCGGCGCATCCCGCCGCAAGAAAGAACCGCTTCATCATTTTTTACTCCCTCAGGGCCCGCAGTATGACATCTTTTTACGGTTTGGTTTTTGAGCTACGGCTTACGCAGCGTCAAGGTTTTCACCTCGTAGTTTTTGAACGCCGCCTGCCCCGCCTCCACAGCTTTTTCGGGATTTTTTGCAAGCCCCTGCGCGGTTTTCAGTATGTCCCCCGCGTCTATGGCTGTTTTGCTTATAATCAAAAAGAAAATCTCACAATCAGGAGCATCGTCCAAAGTGTAGGCTTCCGCGAGGGGAGTTCTCTTTCCGGGAACAAGCCGTGTACTTTCCCCTGCCCTGTAGGGATAGTGCAGGGTAACAGCGGCCCTGCCGTCTATGGAAAAAATGACCCCGTATCCCTCTTCCTGAACCATATAGGCAAGCTGAATGGTACTGCCTTCCGCAAGAAGAGACTGGTCGGTAAGCCGCGCCTCCTGGGTTTCCGTTTTGAGGTAGGCGCTCAGCTCCGCCCTGCCCTTGGCCCTGTCCGTCAATTCCCCATCCCGCATGAACCGCACAGGAAAAAGCGCGGCAAAAAGGAGGGCCGCCGCCGCAAAGCCTCCCGCAAAGAAAAACCCCCTCCCCCCGCGTTTTTTCGGCCCGGACTGCCCAAACCACGCATCCCCGCGAGGCCGCCGGATTTGCCGGGGCCCCGGAAAAATTTCAGGAGGCATCTTGGCGCGAATCTCCGCGTCGGCCTTCCGTATATCCGCAAGCCTTTGCGCAAGAGCGCCGTCCGCCGCAAGAAGGGCCCCGACCAGCGCGGCCTCCTCCTGTGTAACCTCCCCCAGATTGTACCTCTCAAGCAGCAAAGCCGAAACACGCACAGCATCACTCATACAACTTCTCCTTGAGGCGCGCCCGCCTGCCAAAAGAGGCAAGCCTCTTTCTCACACCCGAAGCCGACAGCCCCAGGGCAGAGCCTATTTCCGCGAGGCTCATGCCGTCCGCATGGTAGAGAAAACACATCGCCCGTGTCTGTTCGGACTCCGTCTCAAAAATCGCGTCCATAATCATCCTCGCCTCCACCTGCCCATAGCCCCTGTCCTCGGCAAAAAAAGCTCCCTCATCCAAATCCTCACGGGAAACCTCCGCGTACCGCCGCCGCCAGCGCAGCCGGTTGAGACACGTATTGGTAGCCATAGTAAACAAAAGGCTCGAAGGAAACCTCCCGTGGAGCCTCTCCCGCCCGTCTAAAAGTTTGACAAAAACGTCCTGCGCCGCGTCCCTCGCCTCCCCCTCCCCCAGCATACTTCGGCAGCGCCGGAGAACCATAGGGAAATACTTCTCGTAAAAAGCCCCAATATCAATGCTCAAAATACTCAAGTTCCCCCCGCTTTACCTCTATGTAACACCGCACGGCCCCCTTTTTTGCACCTTTTCCGGCCCGAATAGTACCAAAAATCACAGGAGCAGGAATAGGGCAGCCGTACACAGACGTATTTGGGCGTATTCCACAGGCCGCGTTAGCGGCCACGACAATCATTTCCTATAGGAACGCGGACGTACTCGGGCGCATTTTTTGCGGCTTTGCCGCAAAAAACCGGGCTATCCGCTCCAATTCCTCAAAAAGCCTTCGGCTTTTCTGCGGGATTTCCGCTCCTATCCACTGGTTTTGCGACATCGCGGTTCGCTTCAGCGAACCGATAAAGTCGAAGCAAAACCCTTGCGCAGAGCCCACGGTTTTTTTGCGCTTCGCG
>JAITGB010000055.1 GCA_031280945.1 Spirochaetales bacterium | reverse complement strand
GAAACAGATGCCCCCAGCCAGTCAAGGTAGGGCTGCGAGCCGCCGGTTATGGGGAGGAACACAAGTTCCGGGACTTCGTAGGGGTGGAGAGCTTTGAGGAGAAGGGAGATTTCTTCCAGTTTGCTCCTCCTGGTTTTGGCAAGGAGGAGGACTTCTTCGTCCCGTTCAATTTTGCCTTTCCAGCGGTAGGTTGAAACTACTCCTGAAATGGCTTGTACGCAGGCTGCGGCTCCTTTCTCGACAAGGGCCAGGGAGAGGGGTTCTGCGTGGGTTTTAGGCGCGGAAATGATGACAAGTCCAAAATCTTCGTTCATGGCGGTCTCCTTTTAGGGGGAGTATAGCAAAAAAAGGGGTCTTGCGCACCGCGCAAGACCCCCAAAACAAAACTCCCAGAGTAAAGGAGGAGGAAACCCCTGGAAGCCGGATAATGTCTACGCTATATAAACAAGTCTGGCGGAAAATGGTAACAAAATTTGTGAGGTTTTCACGGGGGGTTTCTGCGGGGGTGCAGGTCCTGGCCCCTGGGTCTTTGCGCAAGGGATTGGAGGGGGCGCGAAGCGCGACTTGCCCGATAGGGCAAGGCCAAAGCCCCGCAAAGCCCGACTTTACGTTTTTTTTACCCCGGTAAAAAAAACGGAGAGTTGCGCCCAAATGCTTGAAAAAAATCCGCATAGACACGGGGGGAAAATCTTTTTACAATTCTGGGCAGAATGAATATTGCGTTTGGTCATTCCGGCATGGACCTCGACTGCCTGGGGTCGCTCATTCTGGTCAAGAGGCTCTACCCGGATTTCCGGCTTGTGAGGAGCCGCCTCATTCATCCGAGCGCGGCGCACTTGTACGAATTTTACAAGGATTATTTTGATTTTCTCAATCCCAAAGATATTGAGAAGGAGAGGATTGAGAAGATTATCATCGTGGATACGTGCATCGCGCAGAGGGTGGCTGAGTATTTGCGCTGTGTGCGTAATTCGCAGCCTGCTATCAGTATCATTGACCATCACAGCAGCGAGAGGTGCGATATTCTGGGGGCTTCTCTTGTGGAGAGTTCTTTTGGGGCCAATACGTCCTACCTTGCTCTTTTGGCGCGGGATGCGGGGGTGAGGCTTCTGCCGGAGGAGGCGACTATTGCCCTGACGGGGATTTTCGCGGATACGGGGAGGCTCATCTACGAGAATGTGCGGCGGGAGGATTTTGAGGCTGCGGCCTGGCTCCTCGATATGGGGGCTTCGCTGAAGCTGGTAAAGTCTTTTCTTGAGACCATCAAGGAGGATGACCAGATTGAGGTTCTGGGGCGGCTTCTGCCTGTTTTGAATACCTTTACCATTCAGGGTCATGCGCTTCTTTTGAGTTATCTGGAACTGGAGGAGAATGTTCCGGGCCTGGCGGCTGTTGTGGAGAAGGTTATGGAGCTTCAGAATCCCGATGCCTACTTTGCGATTTTTTCCATTCCCAAAAGCGGGACGATTCTTCTTATCGCGCGGAGCCAGAGAGCGCGGATTGACCTCCACGAGCTTGTGCAGGCCTACGGGGGCGGGGGGCATCAGCTTGCGGCTTCGGCGAAGATTTCGGGGACGGACGGGCCGGGTTTTTACGTTGATTTTCTTGCTCATCTTGAGACCTCCCTTGCTCCTGCTGTACGCGCGCGGGATATTATGACGCGCGAGGTGCGCACCATAAACGAGAACAAGAGCCTGCTTGAGGCTTCCCTGATGCTGGAGGAGGCTGAGCTCGGCGGGGCTCCTGTTGTCAATGACTCTGGCGAGGTATCGGGGTTTATTGGGCTCAAGGATATTATGAAGGGCCGCAAGGTTTCCCTTATGAAGGCCCCTGTGAAGGCGTATATGTCGCGGCCTACTGTGTGCGCGGACAGCGGAATCACCATGCGGGAGGTGGAGAGGCTTTTTTACCGGCACCACATCAGCCACCTTGTTCTTACGGAGGGCGAGGCCCTGGCGGGGATTATTTCCCGCTGGGATTATCTGCGGTTTCAGAAGAGCCGGGGCAGAGAGGAACTGGACTAGGGGTTGAGGGTTGAGGTTTGAGGGCGGAAGATTTTTGGCGCATCCCGAGCAAATTTCCCGGAGGAAAATTTGCGAGCCCGATAAAACGCGGATTTTAGCAATACGCACAATCAGGCTAAGTGCATCATAGCGGCATTACGTGGTTGTGGCCCTCATCGCGTTTTTGAGGGGGGCTATCCGCTGCAAGTCCTCGAAAGCGCCGATGCGCTTTCTGTGGGCTTTCCGCTTCTATCCAGGCTGCATGGGCGAGCAGCAAGTCCGAAGGACTTGCGACCAGCCCCTTGCGCACTGCGGGATTTTGCGGAGCAAAATCCCGTACGGACCCAGGGCCTGGCCGCCCGCGCCGCTTCGCGGCGCGGGCTCTTATTTCTCTATGCAAAGCATAGTTTTACATAGTACCATAAAATACGGCGGATATAAGGAAAAAACCTCCCTGCTGGGCTTTTTTCCCGCACAGATTCAGAAATTTTCACAAAAAACAAAAAAAACCGCAAAAATTCGTATTTTTTTTAAGAAATTTTAAAAAATTGCTTGACAGGATTATTTTTCCGGTGTAGAAAGTATTAGCTAACATAGTTAATCGCGGCTAATTCCGTGGAAAGAATAGGCCCCCGGGGGCCGGCGGCCCCTTCCTCCGGGGGCTGCCGCCGCGATTTTAATGTGGAATCGACGACCGGTTACCCGTCGATGCGATACCTCTATCCCGCCCTTCTCCGTTGGAGTGGGCGGGATTCTTTTTTTATAAGGCTGTGTTTGAAGCCTTTTGGCTTTTCCTGTACTATCGAGGCATGAACTATCTCCTTGTAGTCCTGGGCGGGGGCCTGGGGGCCCTGCTCCGTTATGTTTGTGTCCGCGTCATACCTCCTGCCGCAGGGGGGCTTTTGCCTCTGGGCACGGTTTTCGTAAACTGCGCGGGGGCTTTTCTCATCGGCTTTTTGAGCGGTTTTTTTGATGCCTTTCCTTCGGGGGAGAGGCTGCGGCTCTTCGCGGTAACGGGATTTTTGGGCGGGTACACGACTTTTTCGGCCTACGCCTGGGAGACGGCGGCGTCCTGTATGCGGGGGAACATCTTTTTGGCTTTTCTGGGCGTTGCGGCGACCAATGGCGTGGGGATTGGCTGCGTGTTTCTGGGGATTTGGCTGGGGAGGCTGGTGTACGCGAAATAGGGTTTG
>JAITGB010000045.1 GCA_031280945.1 Spirochaetales bacterium | reverse complement strand
AAAACCCTCAGCCCGATAAAACGCGGATTTTAACTATACGCAAAATCAGGCTAAGAGCGTCATACCAACATTACGTGGCTGTGGCTCTAATCGCGTTTTTGAGGGGGGCTATCCGCTCCCGTTGTCCGCTTCTATCCAGGCTGCATGGGCGAGCAGCAAACTCAAAGAGTTTGCGACCAGCCCCTTGCGCCCCACGGGCTCTTTGCGCTTCGCGCAATTTGATTTCCCATAGTGTCCACTGCGCAAGGGATTGGAGGGGACTTGCGGTTCGCGGAGCGAACCGCTGGTGTCTTTGCGCTTCGCGCAAAGACCGAAGCCCCGCAAAGCCCGGTTTTTTACGGCCGCAGGCCGTAAAAAATGCGCCCTGAGTCTTCCTCACTTTTGCCCTTCTATCACCTGCCAAATTTTTTCGTGAATAACTTCTGGAGCTTCGCCCGCGTCTATGCAAAGGATTTTCATGCCGCTTGCGGAGAACCCGGTGAGGATTTTGCCGTACACGGCGGCGGCTTTTTCCTGAAAGGCCTGGTACTCGAAGATTTCGCGTTCGTTGCGGGAGGAGAGGCGTTTTTCGCCTTCGGCGGGAACTATGTCGAGGTAGACGAGGAACTCGGGCAGGGGGAAGGTTTTGTTGAGGCGCCGGACGAGGCGTTCGCCGCAGTCAACGGACTGGTAGGCGAGGGAGGAGAAAAGGTAGCGGTCGCAGATGACGAGGCGGCCTTTTTGGGCTTCCTCCGCGATTCCGCCGGGGCCGTAGAGGTGTTCGTTTCTGTCCGCGGCAAAAAGATAGGCGAGGGTTTCGGGCTTCGCGGGGGTGCGGCCTTTCAGGATGCTGCGTATGCACTGGCCGATGGGGTTCTTGGTGGGTTCCTGCGTCAGGTGGGCGGCGCGGCCTACTCTGGCGCAGCGCTCCAGAAGGAGATGAGCCTGGGTCGTTGTTCCGGCTCCGTCCAGGCCCTCCAGAACCATGAAGTTTTTGAGAATTTCCGGGCGAATATTCATGCGGCAGGTTCCTTTTATGCGTAGGGTGTGATACATTCTACAGGAGATGCGGAGGTTAAGTCCATTCAGTTGCCGGAGTACCTAAAAAGACTCTTTTCATGGCTTTTTCTCGTGTGCGCCGTGGGTGGGGCTGTGTTTTTTTCGCCTCCGGTACAGAGGAAAATCGAGGAGAAGATGCTGCTCCTCAAAGACTACCTGGTCTCGGGCCTTGAGGAGCGCATTGCCTGCAAAATCTCCTACGAGTCGGTTTCGCCGTCTCTTTTTTCCGCTATTGAGATTCGCGGGCTCAAGGTGTGGAACCATGATATGTCCGGCGCGCTTCTTGATGCGCGCCGGCTGGAAATCCACTACAGTCTGGGGCAGCTTGTACTTGGAGGGGTGGACAGAGCCCTGCGCGAAATTGTGCTGGAAAACGCTGTCCTTGACATCGATACGCGCAAGGACGAGGCTCTTGTGCGCTTTTTTTCCGGTTCGCGGGAGGGGGAGGGCGGAGCTGCCGCGGGCGGTTCCGCGAGCGCGGACGCGCGTGGGGGGGGGCTGGGGAGAATTACCGGGCGCAATATTTCCCTGCATGTTTTGGCGGGAGACGATGAGTTTTTCGCGGACAAGATGTTTTTTCAGGCCCGGCCCGAGGGCGGGGACTACGATATACGGCTGAAGAGCCAGCTTTCCTATACGGGACACAGAGAGGCGGGCCTTCTGCGCAGGGCGGAAACTGTTATGTCCGTGAGGGGCCTTGTCCGCTCTTCCTACGATTCCGGCGAGCTTACTCTGGGGCTGTCCCAGCTTTCAACGAACATTTTTGACGCGAAGAGGCAGGTTTTTCATGTGTCTTTTTCGCCGGAGGCTTTCTCTGTGCGGAAAATTCAGGACAGGGCGCCTCTGGATTTTTCCCTGGCCTACACGAGGGAGGAAGGCGAGCTAAAACTTGATTTTTTTTCCGAGCGTTTCAGGCCCTCATCCCTTGTAACCCTGAAGGGGGAATTTGCCCGCCTCAACGAATGGCTGGGAATGAGCCTCACTTCACGGGGGAGCGCGGTCTACAACCTTGCGGGCGGAGAGCTTGACTACAGCGTAAGTTTTGACGGCAGCGTCAAGAATTCCCTTGTTACCCAGACTGCCAATTTTTCCGGTTCGGCGCATGGTACGCAGGACAGAGTTGTTTTCGCGCCCCTCACCGTGGCCGGAGGCTACGGCAGCGCTGTCTTTACGGGAGACCTCCTCGTGGACAGCTTCTATCCGCAGGGGAATCTCAGCCTGCGGGGGCTTACCCTCCAGGGCCCTGTGCCTTTAAGCGCGAATCTCCGCATTGAGCGCGACCCGCGGGGCGTGAGCGTTTCGGGAAAAAACATAAGCTGGGGGGGGAGCGTGTACAGCGGCTTGTCCCTGCGTATGGAAAAGTCGGCGAAGAACTTCATTTTTACGGGAAACATCGGCTTTGCTTCCGGGGAAACCGAAAACTCAAGCGCGCGGGTTTTGTTCCTTCTGCCTCGTGGGGGAAAGGCGCCCCGCGAGTTTTACGTTACCCTAAAAAACGTGCCGGCGCGGGATATGAAAACGCCGTTTGAAAACTTTTTTTCGGGCAGCGAAAACTTTGCATCACTTGCTCCCGCGCTTACTGATTCAAGCCTCAAAATGAGCGGCGCTTTTTTTGGGGAAGCGGGGCCCGGAACACTATCGGTAGATATTCCCAAGTTCAGCCTTTTCCGCGAAGAGGGCAGGGAGGACCACCGCGTGAATCTTTCGGCTCGCTACGAGGCGAAGCGCTGGGAAATACGGCAGTGGGATTTGCGCTGGGACGCGTGGAGAGGAAGGGGGAACGCTCGGGGGAATATTCTTGATGACGGCGCTCTTGCCTTTGCCGCTGACTTAAGCGTTATGGATATACCCTACACCCTCGCGGGTACTTTTGACGCGGAGGGAGCCCTGCATGTGGAGGGAACCTACGGCCTCACCCTGGACCTCGCGCGGCGGGAGGAGGGGGGCTATGCCGGAGCTTTTACCTTTACGGATTTCCCCATACCCGGCCTGTACGATGTTATGCGGCTTACCGCGCGCCTTGATTTTACCTACGCCGGGCAGGATGCGTGGCAGGTCAGGACGAACATAGTCCAAATCGAAAACTTCGCGCCCTCGCCGCACATCGCCGCGGCAATGAGTTTTGCGGCGGAAATTGAGCCGGGCAAGGGTTTTGTGCGGGATTTTACCTATAAGGATTCGGTTTCTACGCTTCGGGGCGGGGGCGATGTGTCCTACGGTATTTCTCCCCTGAATATGTACACGAATTTTAATCTCTCCGGCGATGAGGGGGAAAACTATATACTTACCCTGCTCTACGAGAACGCGATATTATCCGGTACTTTGACGGCGGTAAACTCTCCTGTGCAGCGTTTTACCAAAATCGCCGCGGGTCTTGCGGGCGTTTCCCTGAAATTTTCGTTTGCGGACGGAAAGCCTGAGGCTTCCCTGCGCCTTGATACGACTGCCCTCAGCGTTCAGGGAAAGCCCGCTTCCCTCAGTCTCGCGGGCAGCCTGAAAAACGATGCCCTTGTTATTTCCACTCTGGACGCGGCTTTTACCAATTTCAGAATAGACAATACGCGGCTTGATTACTCCATCAAAAACGGCTTTTTCAATCTGTCCTCGCTCGTACACAAGGACGCCCCCGACAAGAAGGGGGAGGTGATTACCTGGGCCCTGTACAGTAATATTACGCTCAGCGGGCTTGAAAATCAAACGGAAACCGCCGGGGGCGAGGCGCTTTTTACGCGGCTTCTGGCTCTGGACATAGCGGGCGGCCTCCGGTTTTCCACAAATTCCAACCTTGTGGCGCCGAGATTCCGCGACTGGAATTTTCTCGTCCGCAAGGAGAAGGACAGCCTCCTCGTAAGCGGGGGTTCCAACGAGTCCGTGGAGGGGCGCGTCCTTGAATCGGGAGAGTTTTCCCTGATAGTCAAAGAGCCTTTTCCCGTTACCTTTGAGACCGAGGGCCGTTTCGCGGACGGGATACTCGAAGCGAACATCAACAAGATTTCCTTCCGCGTGGAGGACTTTAGCTGGCTCTTTGATTTCGGGGTTCTGCAGCTTACCGCAGGCGATGCTTCGGGAAACCTCCGCATATTCGGGCCGGCCGGCGACCCGGAGATTTACGGAACGGTGGCGGTACACAGGGGGTATGCAAACCTTGTTCTTATGCCCGACAAGCTGGGCCCCTGGGAGGGAAACCTCCTTTTCCGCGAAAAAGAATTCTCCCTGCCGCCCATGTTCGTCCCCGCGGGCAGCGGTTCGGCTATGGTGAGCGGGCTTTTTGAGCTTGACCACTGGATTCCCTCCCGTTTTTCCCTCACGGTCGATACCGCCGGTTCTCCGGGAGTCCATATCGTGAATAATTTTAACGGCGTTGACGTAAACGGAATAGCTCAGGGCATCATCAACATTGAGGCGGAGAACCGCCTCATCAACATAGCCGGAGACATCAGGGGTTCAAACGTGGTGATTGCCATGCAGGACGCTTCTCCCCGTCCTGCCCAGGGGCAGAAGCAGTGGTACACCGCCGTAAATATGTGGATGGAGACAGGCCGCTCCGTGGAATTTAACTGGCGTATTTTCGGTATGCCCATACTCCAGACCTTTGCCAACATGGGGGAAAAGATACATCTCTCCTTTAACGAGGAAACTTCGGATTTTCAGCTTCAGGGAGATATACAACTGCGGGGCGGGGAGGTTTTCTGGTTCGACAGGCGCTTTTTTATCCGCGAGGGCCTTGTGCGGCTGGATGAGAGGGCGGGTTCGTTTGACCCCCGCCTTACCATGCGGGCGGAGCTGCGCGAAAATACGGAGGACGGCCTTGTGCGTATATACCTTATAGCGGACGATACGCGCTTTAGCCAGTTTTCGCCCCGCTTTGAGTCCGATGCGGGCTTTACGAACTCGGAAATTCTCGCGGCCCTGGGCAGAAACGTTTTGGGTACGAGCGGGGAGCAGGCCATCAACATCGCCAGTACAGTCCCCTATACGGGTGATATTCTGGCCCAAATCGGCATTGTAAAGACTGTCGAGAAAAACGTGCGGGATGTTCTCCACGTTGACCTTTTTTCCGTGCGCACCCACCTCGTGCAGACCCTCCTGCAGGGGGTTGTTACTCCCCAGGAGCAGAGGCAGGAGTCGGAAAGGCGCAGGCAGGACAACAACACATCCTTTGGCCGGTATCTTGATAAAACCAGCGTTTTTCTGGGAAAATACATAGGTTCCGATATGTTCGTGAATTTTCTGCTCCAGTTCAGGGCGCAGGACATTCTGGCGCGGGAGGAAGATGTCTACGGAGGAGTGATTGTTGACGCGGAGGTTATGCTCGAATTTAAAACCCCCTTCTTTCTTCTGGAGTGGAGTATTATGCCCAAGCATCCTGAAGAGATGTTTATTTTTGACAATACCTTTACGTTCCGCTGGAGATTCCCCTTGTAGTAGGGGCGCGGGTCAGAGGAACAAATTTTGACAAGCTCCCCGGACAGGACCCGGCGGAGATACACAGGAGTATATATGCGCAAAAGCGTCCTCGCTTTGTCTTTTATGTTTTTTGCTGTGGTGTGCGGTTTTGCCCAGGACAGCGATGAGTGGTATATAGGAAAAACCATAAAGAACATAACCTTTAAGGGCTTTGTTACGGTGTCCTCAAACGAAGTCAACGGCGTTGTTGAGCCCTACAGGGGAAAGAGTTTTTCTCAGGAGCTTTTGGACGAAATGGTAAGCACCCTGTACGCTCTTGATTACTTCGAGCGCGTTACCCCCGCCTCCCTTCCCTCGGAGGGTTCATACGAGGCGGTTACGATAGAGTTTACGGTTGTGGAGCGTCCCATAATAGGGGAAATACGCTTTACCGGAAACAAAAAAATCAGCGCCGGCACCCTGCGCGAAGAAATCCTGATAAAAACCGGGGATATGCTGAACAAGACGCGGGTTCTCATGGACGAGGAAACCGTCCGTAAACACTATCTGGAAAAAGGCTTTCCCGGGGTCAAGGTAACAAGCTCTATCGAGGACAACGAACGCAACCAGCGAAAAATTGTCATCTTCCAAATTACGGAAGGAAACCAGACAACAATACGCAGCCTGCAGTTTGTGGGAAACAATGTGTTCTCAAGCCGCACCCTCAAAGGACAAATGGAAAGCGGGGAGCAGTGGTTTTTTAACTCCGGAGTTTTTAACGAGCAGACCTTTGAGGAAGACAAGCGGAAAATCGAAAGTTTCTACAAGGAAAGGGGCTACATAGACGCAAAGGTTGACAATGTTCTTAAGGAAGAGGAGGTAAGCGAGGAGGACGGACGCACCTACCTTGCCCTGACAATTTATTTAAGCGAGGGAAACCAGTTTCAGTACGGGGGAATGACTTTTGAGGGAAACCAGCTTTTTTCAACCGAAACCCTCTCCGATTCCCTGCGCGTGAAGCCGGAGGGTCCTATAAATCTTCCCCGCGTTGACGCGGATTATCAGAGAATCATAGACCTGTACTCCGAAAACGGTTATATCTTTAACGATATACGGCGGCAGGAAGTCCGGGACGAGCTGCGGCGTACGGTCTCCTATATTGTGGAGATAACAGAACGTAACCGGGCCCATATTGAAAATATCATTATCCGGGGCAACAAGAAAACAAAAAGTTATGTCTTAGAGCGCGAGCTTCTCATGGAGAGCGGAGATATTTTCAGCAAATCAAAAATTATGGAGAGCCTGAACAACCTCTACAACCTCCAGTATTTTTCCAATATAAACGTGGAAACCCCCGAAGGCAGCGCGTACGGCCTTATGGACCTCATCTTTAACGTGGAAGAATCCAGTATGTCGGAAATCATGTTCGGTCTTGCCTTCGGCGGAAGCGCGGACTTTCCGGTATCGGCGAATGTCCGCTGGACAGACAGAAACTTTTTCGGCAGGGGGCAGGTGTTCAGTATAGATGTTACGGCTTCTCCTGTTATGCAGAGCCTCACCTTTAACTTTTTGGAAAAATGGCTTCTGGGCAAAAGGTGGTCGGGCAACTTTGATTTTACGATTCGCCATACCCAGTATTCGGGTATTCCCCAGGATATACTCGCGCCCCTTTACACGGGGAGTAAGCCCGGCATTGACGCTTTTCCCGACCCTTTTACGGGGGAGTACGTCTACGCCAGTAACGGCCAGCCCTGGCGGGGCGGGGTAGGGGCTGACGGCAAGCCTTCGGCGGCGGACATAGACAGATTTAACCTCGTTACCGACTATGAATACGCCGGAGGAAACACGGCCATAGTGCCGAACCAGTACAAGATGAGCTACGAGGCGGTGGACTTTTCTCTGGGTTTTGGTACGGGCTACCGTTTCCGTACGCCCCTGGGAATTTTGGGGCCCGGCATAGGCGCGAGGACAACCCTGACCTACCTCCAGTACGATGATGCGCTCTACCGCCCCTATCTCGCGGCGGACAGGGCCAACCACGGAACATGGATGTTC
>JAITGB010000031.1 GCA_031280945.1 Spirochaetales bacterium | reverse complement strand
CCCTTAAACGTCCCAAAAACCACGCTGGACGGCCCCATGAGATTGCTCACAACAGGAGAACCCACAAAACTCACAACGATTACAACAAGAACAATAACCGTACCCGCGTACACAGCAGGATGGTGAATACCCCGCCTGCGCTCCTTGCCGCGCGAATCAGGCCGTTTGGAAGAAATTTTCATCATGCCCCACGATACCACGCCTTTCCCCTCAATGTCCACACAGCGAAAAACGGATTTGGGCGCATTTTTTGATTTTGCGCCAGCAGCGCAAAATCAAAAAACCGGGCTTTGCGGGGCTTGGCCGCCGCTTCGCGGCGGCTGCTTCGCACCCCTCCAATCCCTTGCGCTATTGGAATTCCCTCCTCATGTAGAGTATGCTAAAAAGCATCTTCAAGACCGCCGGAGGTACAAATGTCCAAACGAATCGCAGCCGCTATTTTAACAGCTTTTTTTCTATTCGCGGGAAGCGGAGTTTTCGCGCAGAGCGCCGCCGCCCTGCGCGCCTATGTCGGACTTGTCAACCAGAGCTATCATCCGGGCCTTGTGGAGTACCTGGAAAAGGTAAAAGCGCGCCTTCAAAAAAAAGGCTACCCGGAAAGCGCAAAGGCCGTAGACGAAGTTCTCAAAGGCAAAGGAGGCTCAGGCTTTGTCTACGTGGACAGCCGGGGCGCGAACTACATCATAACCAATTACCATGTCGTTACGCAGTCCTACCTCCTCTCCATAACTTTTGAAGCAGTGGACGGCACGCGGACAAAGTACGAAGGACTCAAGCTCATAGCCGCGGACGAAGAGAACGACATGGCGCTCCTCGCGTTTCCCGAAGGAGAAAAACCCTTCCGCGAAGGGCTCTCCTTCGGGAAGCGCGGCGCGGAGGAAGGCGAAACCGTCTTCTCCGCGGGCTTTCCCGGACTCATCAACACGCAGCTCTGGCAGTTCGGGCAGGGAATAGTCTCCAACGCCTTTGTGAGGATTCCCAACCCCGAAGACACCGATAAGCTCATGGGCCCGTACATACAGCACACAGCCCAGGTTGACCCCGGCAATTCCGGCGGCCCCCTCCTCGTAGCGGAAAAAAGCGCCCCCAATGGGTACGCCGTCGTGGGCATTAACACGCTGAGTTTCCGCACGAGACAGGCAGGGAACTATTCAATCCCCGCATCGCAGGTAGAGAACTTTCTCACCCAGGCATTGCAGGGCGCTTCCGCAAACGAAGCAGCCTTGCGAAAGCGGCTTGACGAATTCGTAAAGACAGCGCAAACCGTAAACCCCGCGGGCAGCCCCACGTTCCCCGCGTTAAAGAAATTTATATCAAGCCAGTGTACAGCGCAGAATACAGAGTACGCCCTGGAAGCGCTTTTTTCCCGCGCGGACAGAGCCTTCACTGGCAAAGTCATGAAGAGCTTCGCCCAGGACCCCGTGGACGGAATGGAGGAAGCCGTAGCCTGGCTCATCGAAGATGTCCTGCGCGGAAAAGCAAAAGCAAAGGCCCTCAAAGTTTCCCTCACAGGGCTTACCCGCGTTTCCCCAAATTCGGAAGAAGCGTATACAGTTTCCCTTGATACCGGAAGCGGACAGATTGATTCCGTCTGGGTCATGGAATACGGCCTGTGGAAAATTGAGAGCTTCGGGCCCCAGGTCAAGGGAGACAAAAGCCTCGTTGCCGTCGAGGCGGACCCCGGCCTGCGCTCGGATTACAGCGCCCTCATTTCAGCCGATTACATCTATATTGTGGACAGAGGCTCCGCCGTTGGAGGAACCCTCCGCTACAAAGGCGAAGGAAGTTATACCTCACTTGGAATGGGATATTTCTACGGAGGAAAAGACTTCCGCCAGATACAGATGTCCTGGGGCATCACTGTCCCCATAAGTTTTTCCACGTTTGCGTTCGCGCCCTTCGCGGAGGTCAATGCCGGCGTTATTATGAAAAAAAACGAAGAAAAACTCACCTCTTATGACGAAGACACAACATGGGTAGCAGGCGCAGGGTTTCAGGGCGGCATACGCTGTACAAGCTCCGCGTTTCCCGGCGTGTACATAAGCGCGGCCTTCCAGTATAACGGCCATTCAGACAGGAACAGCCCCAAAAAGCCGCACAAACAGCTTATCACAGCAGGGCTGGGCTACGCCTTTTGATTTATGCGAGCGCACATCATCTGCGGAATTGACGAAGCAGGCAGGGGCCCGCTCGCCGGGCCCGTTGTCGCCGCAGCCGTCGTTCTGGGAAAGGACTTTCCCACAGGAATCCTCGCCGACTCCAAGGCCCTCTCCCCCGCGCGGCGCAGCCAGGCCGAAACGGTAATCCGCGAAAAAGCCCTCGCGTGGAGCATAGCGGAAGTCTCCCATAAAGAAATTGACAGAATTAATATTTTGCAGGCAGCGCTCGCGGCAATGAAAAAAGCGCTCTTGGGTATAGAAATCCCCGTTGACGAAGCCCTCATAGACGGAAACATCTGTCCGCCGGGCTGCCCCGTACCCTGCCGGGCCATAGTGCGCGGCGACAGCCTCGTCCCCGAAATTATGGCCGCCTCAATCCTCGCAAAAACGCACAGGGACAGGCTCATGCAAGCCCTTGCCCTCACATACCCCGGCTACGGATTTGAGAAGCACAAAGGCTACCCCACAGCCGCGCACAGGGCCGCAATCGTCAAATTAGGGCCCTGTCCTATTCACCGGATGAGCTTTCGTCTGAGGTAAAACGCCCCTCGCTGCGCCTCGCGTGGTGAGGCTTCATCGCCTCCACAGCCTTGCCCATTGCCTGAAGAAATTCCGAAAGGTCTTCCTGAAAAACCACAATCTGGTGGCGTTCAAAATCCGCCTCACCGTGCTTCTTGCTCTCCACAACATTGAGAAAAATATCGCCGTTGCGGTTTTCCTTCACGTTAAAAAAATACGTCCGCCGCTCCGACTTGGAGCTTGAGCGCGTAGAGAAAATTTCACCCCGAATACCCATGTCCGTCCCTTTCCTGCAAATTTTCCCTAAATATACAGCAAAAGCCCCGGCGAGAGCAAGTAGAAAATCCACGCGCGCCCTCCAGCCGCTGAACCTCAATCACCAACCTTGTATGTTTTCCAATAATTGTGTAGCTTTACAGGAGAAACGAACCATACAGGAGGGCGCGGTGCGTTACGCCAGGCGCGGATTTTACAGGTCGCAAAGAGGGCTTTTTTTTGGAGTGTGTCAGGGAATCGCCGAATGGCGGAGCCTCCCCGCATGGCCCATACGCCTTGTTTTCCTCCTGTTCTTTATCTTTACAGGCGGCTTTATCGCCGTTATGTCCTACTGCGCCCTCGCGCTTTTTATGCCCCCCGAACCCGTACAGGGAGAAGAGAGCTCCCCCTATTCCCCCGAAGATGACCCCCCCGGCCCGCAAAACCGCGAAGAACCCGAATGGAAAAAGAGATTTTTTAAGCGGTAACACCGGCTCTGTACGCTCCATCGCGGTTTCCCGGCTCTCTTCTAACTTTGGCAGCGCCGCCCCTGCGTATATGTACAAGACTATTCGTTCCCGTAAAAAGCAAATGCGCAAGTCCTGAGCTTGACACACCTTTTTCCGCTATGGTATCTTCGAGCGTAACGTAACGAATCGGGCTGTAGCGCAGTGGTTTAGCGTACCAGACTGGGGGTCTGGGGGTCGCGGGTTCAAGTCCCGCCAGCCCGAAAAAATAAGTCTTTATGTAGTAAGGACTTATTGAGAAACTACCCGAAGAAGGGCGTTTTTAATCCATGCAGTTTAAGAAAAATGCAGATAAAGTTACACATAAAAGTAATTTTATCCGCGTTTTGGCGGGGTTAAACTATGCCCAGAAAAACACATCTCCCTTTTTCAATTTTCCGGCGAACCGGAAACAGGTTTTTTTACGTTTCATTCAAGAATCCAAAAACAGGGGAATATCTTCCTGCTATCTCCACAAGGCAGGAAACCGAGAAAAAGGCTATTACACAGGCTTTTGAATGGCTTAAAGACGGCATACCCCGCCGGGGTGAAGTGATTCCTTTGAAGAAGTATTCCCTGCGGGATATGGCGCGGGAAGCCGATGTTTCCCCGGAGGATTGCCTGTTTATCTGTGGGGAACTAAAAAGGCGGGGCCTCCTCAAGTCTTTTGTTCTTGCCGAAACCCCAGCGGCGATTCCTTTTGCTGATTTTCTGGACAATTTTTGGGATTATGACAATTCCCCGTACATCAAAGAGAAACTACGCAAGAACCACGGCATACACAAGCGATATACGGCTGAAATGAGGGCAACAGCGGGGAAATACTGGCTTCCCTTCTTTGCCGGAAAAATGCTGGGGGAAATAACTCGGCAAGATTTAGAGGGCTTTATGTCCCATATCGAAACCTACGGAGGCGAAGCAGGGGCGGGGCCAAAATCGGCGAAGCGCAAAAACGGTATAGTAAAGGCGGGTACAATAGCCCTTAAATGGGCCTATTCTAAAGAATTGATAGATAAGGATATTGCGCGGGGAATCACCTTTTTTTCCGGCAAGGCGGCGGAAAGGCTTATTTTAACCCCCGAACTGGCCGCTGCACTTTTCCGTGTAGAGTGGAAAGACAGCCGGGCGCGGCTTGCCAATATGCTGGCAATGGTAACAGGCATGAGGGCGGGGGAAATACAGGGCCTGCGCGTAGAGGATTTAGGCCAAGATTGCCTATATGTCCGGCATTCATGGAACGTTATAGACGGACTAAAAACTACAAAAAACAATGAATCCCGCAGGGTAGAAATCCCTTTCCCCGGATTGATACAGGAACTCATAGACCTTGCGCGGCGCAATCCACACAGGCCACGCATGGCCGGATATGTATTCTGGGCCGAAAAACTGCCGGATAAACCTATGGAACAAGACATTTTTCGGCGGGAACTCCAGGCGGCATTGTTAAAAATAGGATTGGACAAAGAGGCCGCGAAGGTTTACACCTTCCACGGCTGGCGGCACTACTTCACGGCTTATATGCGGGACAGGGTGAATGAAAAACTTCTCCAATCCCAAACAGGCCATAAAAGCCTTTCTATGCTTGAACACTACGCCGGACACATCATATCCGGGGACAGGGAGCGTATACGGGCGGCGCAGCAGGCCGCTTTCGGGGGGCTTTTGCCGGAAACCACGGACTATACAGACTATGGGGAGGGGGCGGCTGTATGAACGATGATATTCGCATAGGCCATAGTGAGGACGCTATAGACCTTCTGGACAGGATTCTTGAATCGCGGGGCAATCTTCCCCGAAAAGAACTTTTAGACATAATCAGGGCCGTAAAAGATGCCATAGAACGGGGAATTGCATAAAAGCAGGGCCCCAGAGAACCCAAAAACGCAGAAAACCGCAGAATCCAGTAGGCCGTATGGTTCCCCGGATATTAAAACAGAATGGGAGGGGATAGAGGACACGGGGGCGGGAAATGGAACTGGACATGAAGAGAATGAGGGCGCGGGAAGACAGAAACCCCAAAAACAGGCGGTGAAGAAGACCAAGAAAAACCAAGAAAAACCGAGAAAAAATCTCCGAATAAAGAATTCCGGGGAATGTTTCATGGGCGTTCAATAAAAATCTTGTAGAGTCCTCTTGACAGTTTTAGAATACTGTAGTAACTTATAAAAATATTATTAGTCCCTAATACCAAGTTTTAAATCTTGGGCCAAGTTCAATCTTGGGGGGAACTCCGTGCTGCATAGGGCAGGCGGGTTGTTAGACCAAAGGTGTAGATTCGGTCTGAATCTACCTATGGTTTAAGAATCTGCTTGCCTTTTTTTTTGCGCAAAATTCCCGTATGGGGTTTTAGATATTTTTCTGGGAGGATTTATCATGGTTGAACAGTTAAGAGAAAAAGACATTGTTCTTTCCCGCAAAGAGGCGGCGGCGTATCTGGGTGTTTGTAATAACACTTTGACAAAAATGGGGATTCCCTGTGCAAAAACGGGGCGGCGCATTCTCTACAGGCAATCAGCCTTACTGAATTGGCTTGCCAAAAAGGAGCAACAGGCATGAAGGAAAACGGAATGGACATGGCTTGCAAGAGCAACACCGAAAAAGTAAGGCAATTTATAGACAGCCTTTTGAGAAACACGGAAAAAATCAAGTACGGACACGCCGGGATAGACTTCAAAATCCATGAAGGGAAAATCGTTTCCGCTACCCATTCAGTAACGGAGATGAGGAGGGAAGACGTATGAAGCCGGACGCGATTTATGTGTTTGAAAAATGCGCCGATACGAATACCCGATACGGGCTGGTAAGCCACAGGGGGGGCGATATTCCCCGATTCCCCGCCGTGTGGAAAAGACCGAAAAGCCGGGCAGGAAAAAAGTATGTGGGTTTCCGACATCATCAAGACACGAGGCCCCGGCACGGCAAGGGGGACTACACGATTGAACTTGAAAATGCCCGAATGTGTACGGACTTTGACCTTACCCCCGAATACCCCCGGAAAGGCTGTGGGGATTTTAGCAATAGCGCGGTTCTCATTGCCTTTTCGGAGGATTGGGCACGGCTCACAATGCTTTTCTTTGAGGACAAGAAGGGAGAGGAGCAGGCCCTGTTTGCAAAATGGGTTTGCGGGGAAATCCCGGAATCGGTAGAGGGGGCGGCGGCCCCCCTGCCATGAATGCCCGATGGGGCGAAAAAAAAGCCGGGAACGGAGGCCCCGGCTTTATTCGGAAAAAAAGAATGGATTGGCTTATCTCATGCCGAACCTATCATTTTTCCCGGCCAATGTCAAGCCTCAAAAACGGGCAATTTTGGGCAATGTCTATAATGAGTGAATATATGACCCAAATTTTGTCCCCTTTTACAAGGATTGGACATGATAGACAAAATCGTTTTGCGCGTTCCCCGGATAGA
>JAITGB010000249.1 GCA_031280945.1 Spirochaetales bacterium | reverse complement strand
GTGGCCGGAAGCTGGGCCCTTTACGCTGAATACCGCCTCCTTTATATAGGGGAGAACGACATAAACAGCGCTTTTAATACGGAAGGCGCGTGGGACAAGAAATCTCCTTCAGGAGATGCACAGGTAAAAAACATATTTTCGCTTGGCGGCTGGTACAGGTTTTTCCGGGGATTTTCGCTCTTTGCGGAGGCGGCGTTTTTGCGTGTGAGAGAAAAAAAAGATTTTCAGCTTGCTGCCGGAGCGCGCCTAAAGTTATTCTAAAGGGGAGAGAGCATGATAAAGAGTTACAGAAAATCCTTTTCGTTTCAGCTTCTTCTTCTTGACGGCGCGGCTACGGTTTTAGCCTGGGCTCTTGCGTATTTTATCCGCTTTGAGATGCTGCGCGGCGAAGACGCCGCGGGCTGGGAAATGGTGTTTCTCCAGCTTGGTTTTCTGGCGCTTTTTTTTAATGTGTTCTTCCTCAATTTGAATAGTCTGTATAAGGATATTCGCCTGCGGCCCTGGTACAAGGAGCTTTTCTCCGTTACCGCCTGCGTTATTCAGGGGGCGCTTGCGATAGTTGTCCTGTACTATTTTGTCCTGCCGTTCAGGGTTTCCCGCGGACAGCTTCTTATGTATCTGGTTTTTGCCGAGTGTTTTCTGGCGCTTTTCCGCCTTATGCACCGTAACCATGTTTCCAATCTGTATACGCGGGGAAAGCTGGTTCATAGAATTATTCTTGCCGGATGCGGAGAGCAGATTATAAGGTATGTCCAAACGATAAAAAGCCTGCCGGAGCAGGGGTACAGGTTTCTTGCGTGGGCTGATGACGGGGGGCTTGCGGAAAAGTACGGCATTCCCCGCATTGCCGGAGGCGGGATTGCGGCGGCCATAGAGGAGTACGGGCCTGAATCCGTTGTTATCGGCTACACTATTACGGAGACCGCCAAAACCGCGGCCATTCTTGAACTGTCTTTTGATTCGCTTGTTTCTTTTATTGTCCTGCCGGAGATGAGTCCCAACTTTGTGGGCAGTACGCTGGACGATTTTTTCGGGATTCCCCTTGTCAAAATAAATCAGCCGAAAGAGGTTTTCTTTGCGGGCCTTTTAAAACGGAATATGGATATTGTTTTGTCTTTTATAGGGATTCTGCTCCTCTTGCCGTTTTTTATTCTGCTCGCGCTTATCATTAAACTCTCTTCGCGGGGGCCTGTTTTCTACAAGCAGGAGAGGCTTACGCTGGACGGTGAGCATTTTTTTATGTATAAGTTCCGCTCCATGCGCGTTTTTGAGGATGGGAGAAACGAAAAGGGCTGGACAACAAAGGACGACCCCAGGATAACGCGGTTTGGGGCTTTTTTGCGGAAAACCTCTCTTGATGAGTTTCCCCAGCTTTGGAATATACTGCGGGGCGACATGAGCCTTGTGGGGCCGCGTCCTGAGCGGCCCATGTACGTGAAGGAGTTCCGCAAGAAGGTTCCGGCCTATATGCTCCGCCACAAGATGAAGGCCGGTCTTACGGGCTGGGCACAGGTAAACGGCTGGCGGGGCGACACGAGTATAGAAAAACGCATTGAGTTTGACCTGTACTATATCCGTAACTGGACGCTCTGGTTTGACATTAAGATTTTATTTCTCACCTTTGCGAAGGGCTTTGTCAATAAAAACGCCTATTAGTTTTTTTGGCTCTCTGTATTTAAAAACCTGAAAGAGTAGCAAAGTAATCTTCCACAGTTTCCGCCCGCCGTATAAGCTGCGGGGAGCCGCTTTCTTGCAAGAGAAATTCCGCGCACCGCAGTTTCCCATTATAATTAAAACCCATAGCGTGTCCGTGGGCTCCTGAGTCCTGGATGACGAGGAGGTCTCCTGGGGTTACTTCGGGGAGGGGCCTGTCAACGGCAAACTTGTCGTTGTTTTCGCACAGGCTTCCTGTTACGTCGTAGACCTCTTTACTTTGCGCGTTTTCTTTACCCAGAACGCTTATGTGGTGGTAGGCGCCGTACATTCCGGGGCGCATCAGGTTTGCCATGCAGGCGTCAAGGCCGATGTATTTTTTGTAGATGTTTTTTTGGTGAATGGCGCGGGAGACAAGGTAGCCGTAGGGGCCTGTTACGCATCTTCCGTTTTCCATGACGATGCGCAGGGGGTCGAGGCTGTTTTTGACGATAATTTTTTCGTAGGCTTCGCGTATGCCCCGCGAAACGTAGAAGAGGTCAACAGGAGAGGACTCGGGTTTGTAGGGAATTCCTATGCCGCCTCCCAAGTTGACGAACTCAAGTTTTACCCTCGATGTTTTTAATATGTCTACGGCGAGTTCAAAAAGAATAACTGCTGTTTCCACAAAATAATCGGGATTAAGTTCGTTTGAGGCTACCATTGTATGAAGGCCGAAGCGGGATACGCCTTTCTTTTTTGCCTCGGCATAGCCTTCGAGAATTTGGGGCCGCGTAAATCCGTACTTTGCTTCTTCGGGTTTTCCGATAATGGCGTTGCCGCCTTTGAGCGGGCCGGGGTTGTACCTCATGCACAGAAGTCCGGGAAGGCCGGCTGTTTTTTCGAGAAAATCAAGGTGCGTGATGTCGTCAAGGTTAATGATTGCCCCCAGAGCTTTTGCTTTGACGAATTCCGCCGCAGGCGTGTCGTTGGAGGTAAACATAATTTCTTCTCCGGTGAGCCCGGCTTTTTCGGCAAGAAGGAGTTCCGGCAGGGAGCTGCAATCAGCTCCCATGCCTTCTTCTTTAAGAAGCGCGAGAATATGGGGATTGGGCAGGGCTTTTACGGCATAGAAATTTTTAAAGCCGCCTTGTGGAACCCAGTCAAACGCGGCGCGAAATTCCCGCGCTTTTTGGCGTATGGCTTTTTCATCGTAGATGTAAAAAGGCGTGGGAAATTTTTTTGCGAGCTCTTCGGCAAAGTCTCGTGTAAAGGGGAGTGTTTGTGTCATGGTAAGGGGCCTTCCTTTTTTTAGGGTGAATAATACTGAATGACTTTTTCTTCGGCTTCTTCTTCGTCCGCAGAGGACAATAATTCTTTGTGAAAATCTTCGTCCCGTACGATGCGCGCAAGAGCGCCCATCATTTTTATGTAATCTTCCTGTATGAGGCTCTCGGAGGCTACGATAAACAGGAGGTGTACGGGTTTGCCGTCAAAGGAGCCGTAATCGATTCCCCGGCGCGAGATGCCGAGGGCGATTTTTGCTTTGGTAAACTCCGGCAGTTTTCCGTTGGCGACTGCGGCTCCGTGGCCTACGCCGGTGCATTTTTCGCCTTCGCGTTCAAAGATTGCGTCAATAAAACGTTCTTTGCAGGATATGGCGGCGAATACTTTTGCGCGTGATACTATTTCTTTTATTGCGGCTTCTTTGTCTGTGCTGTGTATGTCGAATACAACGGCTCCGCGCTGGAAGAGAGGCTCTGTCATTGTTTTTATAATACGCGGGGCTGGTTTTTTGCGTCAAGGGGGGGCTTGAAACGCGCGGGGGCGGGCCCTGGGCCGCGCAAGGGATAGAAGCGGAAATCCAACGGATTGGAGCGGATAGCCCGGTTTTTTCGGGCCCACGGCCCGAAAAAATGCGCCCAAAACATAAAAAAATCTGTATGCACACGGTGGGGAAATTTGGTATACTGGCGGAATGACGAAGGTGATTTCGCTGGGGGGGTCGATTGTCGCGCCGGAAGCGGTGGACACGGAGTTTTTGAAGAATTTCAGGCGGACTACGCTGGACTATTTGGCGGAGGACGGGCGGAGGCGGCTCATTTTTGTTGTGGGAGGCGGGGGGCCGGCGCGAAGGTATCA